>JAUNNJ010000091.1 GCA_030531495.1 Bacteroidales bacterium | reverse complement strand
CACCTGAAACACCCGAAACACCCATTTTCATTTCGCTTTTGGACCAAAAACCGCCTATTTTCTGGTCAAAATCGGAAGTGAAAACACATTCCCTGTCTGCAAGTGAAACACCTGTTTCCCTCTATCAATACGCCAAAGAACTCTGGCGCGAAGATAGGAAACATCACACTAAAGTGAAATAGCAAAAAGGCATTTTATGGGGAAAGGAAAATGTATGCCCACTTCATCGGAACACCCCCCTGCATTTCTTCCTCTGAAGGTGAGTGGTTACCAGCCAGATTGGTCGACGGCATTGCGACGATGCTCTTCTTTGATGAGGGCATCGGGGTCGATAGCGGCATATTGCTGCATGCGTCGGTAGCGTGGGCGGCAAATGAAGCGCTCTACCATATAGGCTGCCACGAAATAGAAGCCTACGAGCACCCAAAGCATATAGTAGCTCTGCGATACTTGCCCAAGAGTGGCAGCGTTGGTCTGTATGGATATATAGGCATTAGAAGCCCAGGTGGATGGAATCACATTGCCCAACGCAATCCAATAGTCGGGCATCATGAATCGTGGCCACGAAATACCGGTTAGGAACACGAATATAATTGAGGTGAAGCCCATAACAAGGAAAGTGGTCTCGCGGTCGTTGACAAACACTTGAAGAGTTTGGCCGAGCAACGATACGCTAAGCAGGAACGGCAACATCAGCACGATAATATCGAGTGTGGCACCATTTTGCGGGAAGTCGAAGAACATGGGCACAAAGTGGAGCACATAGATAGTGGGCACGATATAAATCACCCAGTGGCAAAGGCTCTTGCCCACAAGTGAGGCACTGACCCAAGTGTTGATTTCAAGCGGGTCAAAACCTCGATTCCTCAATCGGCGCTCACGACTACCCCCTCGGAGCACGCAAATGCCGAGTAGCATACTCTGCTGAAGCACGAGCACAAGCACACATGGAAGCACCGACGAGCCAATACCTTGAGCAGTGTTGCCCAATGCCACCTGTCGGTTTTCAATAATGCCTCCTGAATTTTCGGAGGTGATTCCGATTTTTGCATGTTGAAGCTGGGTGCACATGTTCATTTGCACACTGGTGAGACCAGTAAGCATCTGCTTGTAGCGCATAAACACACCCATGTCGGTATAGAGCGAAACGTGTCCCTGCCCTCCTCCAAGGGCTTGACGAGTGAAGTCGGAAGGGAAATACACCACGCCATAGCACTCATGCTCATTCATGAGGCGGCGGGCATCCTGAACATTGCTCACATAATCCATCACGCACACTTCTGGAGTGGCATCGAGTTGGCGAACAAATTCACGAGTAAGGTGACTGCGATTGTCGTCGACCACCACCACCTTGATATCGTGTGCCACCTCTGTGTTGTAGATGAGGGAGTAGAGCACGGGGTAGACCGCACAGAGCACGAGGAAGAAGATAATGACAGCCTCATCGTGAAACACAAGACTAATCTCACGCTTCCACACGCGGAACACGTCGATTGGCCAGTTGATTATGTTGCGAAAAAACGACATTTATACTGTTTACTATTGTGAATAGTTTCTTTTTTAAAGTTGAGCACTAAGGCACATACACAGGGTGCATACACTCTTTCTTCAATCGCCAGATGAGCGGCCAAGGAAGAAGAATGAAACCGATGAGTGCAGCGTAATACACGCGGCTATAGTACAAGTCGATGCCATTGAGCGCCTGGTCGATACTGAGCAGGAAGAAGTACTTCACCGGCATCACGAAGCCGAGCGACTCAATCCACGGATACATGGCCTCCTGTGGGAGCGAGAAGCCGCAGAAAGAGAAGGAGAGCATGCCAAGCAGCGTACACAGGGTGGAGCCCAATCGGAAGTTTGGCGCCACACACATGGCAAACAATGCCCACCCCTGATTGGCAAGCACAAACAGCACCATTGCCCACATCATGTGCGATGGTGGACAATTCAACGGCATATCATACACACGATACATCATCAGTTGGATAAACCAGCCCACTGCCGTGAAAATGATGGTCTGTGGCAATATCTTGCCAGTGATAGCCAAGATGATGCTATTGCCCGACGAGCGCATCCATTGGCGGCAAGTGCCGTATTTCAGTTCAGTACCGATACTGAACGCAGTGACAAGCAGAATAATCAACGCCAACAAGCAAGGAGCAAACGATGCGTTTAGATAGTAACCATAATTGGTCCAAGGATTATTGAGCGCGTGCACATCAGTGAGCACCGGCTGAAGTGTGGCTGAAATTTGCGGTCCAGGCACGCCAAGCGTACGAAGTGCAGTGGTGACAATAGCCCCATTTGCCAACATGGAAATGGTCTTGAAGCCCTTAAACATGGTAGACGCCGGCGAATAGTAAGCATAGTTGACATAGTAGCTCACCGTTGGGCTCTGTCCACTGAGCGCACGTTCCGAAAGGTCGGCAGGCATATAGAAGAAGCCCAAAACCAAGCCTCTCTGCACAGCATCGGCAGCCTCTTGATAGTTGCGGAAGTGGTACTGAATATCCACCGTCTTAAACGCTTCAAGATTATGGGTCAGCGATCGGGAAAGCGAAGAGTTGTCGAGGTCGACGATACCCACCGGCACACGTTCCACTTCCCCAGCTTTCATCAAGTCGAAGAGGAACCAGCATCCGAGCAGTGGTACCACCACCATCATCCAAAAGAACACCTGCTGTCTCACAAGTGACACAGCACCGCGCTTAAGCGATTGTTTGATGAAGTGGAAAAGCATCTTCGAAATTGATTAATAATTGGTTGTGGTGTTGAAAATTATTCAGGAAGCAGAACCGACATACCTGGTCGGAAACCTTCAATATGCTCTACGGGGCGAGCCTTCACAGCAAATGTCTTGCTGTCGTACTGACCGTAAGCCTTGGTCGCATTCCACACAGCATAAGAGCCCATATCATGGATGTAGTACACCTTCATCTTGGCCTCCTTATTGTTGAGAGCAGGAATAGTGACAGTGAGCACTGTGTCCATAGGCAATTTTGAAAGCATTTCTTCACGCACGCTGAACGCCACCCACATGTCTTGAGTCTTCGAGAGAGTCATAATTGGGGTGCCCAATGCCACAAGTTCGCCTTCGTGAGGGTAAATCTCGCTCACTTCGCCATCGCAAGGAGCAAGCAGAATCTGGTCTTCAAGCACCGATTCCACCTCCATCACTGTGGCACGAGCCACATCTTCCATACCGTGAGAAGCGGCCTTGTCTTCTTGCTGTGCGCCATTCTGTGCTAATTGAGCCTGTGATTCGGCGGCAGAAACGGCTGCAGTGGCAGCATCGTAGGCAGCTTTTGCCTCATCACGCTTTTGCTCTGTCATCACACCTTCGTTGTAGAGATTTTCGACACGCTGATAGGTTTTGCGAGCAATTTCCTGCGCCGCCTTGGCTTGTGCAACTACGCTGTTGGCACTGCTCTTGATTTCTTCACGAGTGCCTTTTTCCACCTTTTGTGCAGTGGAAGCAGCCACGCGTTGAGCACTCTTTGCCTTGTAGAGGGCAGCATCGGCAGTCTTGCTGCTGATAGCCACAAGGGTGTCGCCTTTGTGCACATAGTCGCCTTCCTTCACATAGAAGCGAACTACACGGCCTGGCAATTTGCCCGACACGCGAACTTGCTCGCAGTCGGCCTGACCTTGCGTATTTTCTTTTGGTGGGTGAATAAGAAGCAAACCGAGGGCAGCAATGCCAGCCATCACAATGACAAACACAAAGAGAGCTGCCAACAAGGCCTTGTCGCGCTTGCGGGCAATGGTGCGCTGCTCCTTCACTTCGGTGCGCTTAGTCTCTTTTTTAGAGTCTTTCTTCTTACCCTTCTCTTCGGATTCGCTCAAACCCTCTTTAGCGTTCTTTTGTTCGGTGATTACTTCTTCCACCTGAGTCAGAACATTCTGGGTTTCTTCCTGTTTTTCTTTTTCCATATATCGTCGAATAATGTGAAAATTGATTTCTATTAATACTTCATTTCGCCCATCACCTTAGAGAGATATACATCGCAAAGCTGGATATCGATTTGGGCATCTATATTTTCGCTGTAGGCCTGCATCCAAGCAGTTTGTGCAGCAATCACGGTTTCAAGATTAGAAACACCTTCTCTGAACGCAAGTTGTGAGCAACGCAAGTTTTCGTTAGCCTGAACGAGGTGCGACTTGGTCTTCTCATAGGTTTTCCAGGCTTCCTCATAGCGGAAAGCGGCTTGACTCACTTGCAGGTTGATTTTCTCGCGCACATCATCAAGTTGCACTTTATAGAGGCGTGCCTCGGCTTGTGCTTCCTTATACTTATTGGTCAATCCGCCCCAGTGCCACAAAGGAATCTTCACCATCGCGCCCACGGAGAATGCAAATCCAAATTTGTTTTTGAAACCGTTGAACGAGTTAGGATTTGTTCCATGATATGCAGCAAAGGCTGCAATTTGCGGCAGCATTTCGCTGCGAGCCACCTTTGCTTTTTCGTCAAAAATCTTACCGGCAATTTCCAGAGAGCGAACATCGGTGCGGCGCGAGTAGACCGAATCCATCTGGATATGGGTTGGGCGAAGGGTGCCGCCTATTTCATCGCGATTTTCATCAGCGAGCGTGAAGCGGGCATCAATGGGCTGGCCACAAATCTGGTTAAGGAGCATGCGAGAAAGTTCCAGTCCATTGTTCACCTTAGTGAGATTCACATTGGCTTCGTTCACTTTCACGTCGACGGTGAGTTTGTTGGCCTTGGTGGCCACACCTTCCTTAATCATTTTCTCCACATCGGAATCGAGGTTCTGCACCAAATGAAGGTAACTCTCCACGAGTTTCTTCTTCGCCACAAGCGAAACCACGAGCCAATATGCCTCGTCCACGCTGTAGACCACATCCTGCACTTTAGTGTCGTGCATGTTCTGGGCGAGCTCTTCGGCATAATGCGTAATCTTGTTCATTGCGCGAATCTTGCCACCCACATAAATGGGCTGAGTCATTGTCACTGCTGCGGCAAACACATTATGAATATCATATGTGAGCGCACTCTTCGGAAGCAATGCCACTGTGGATGGTATTGGAGAGCCATCGTGCATCACCGGAAGCCCTGTGATAGGGTCTTTCACAAAATTGAATTCATAATCGCCCAAAAGAGGATTAAACGACTTGGTTGGCAGCAGCTGGTCTTTATCTACAAGCGAAAGTTTCTTCTGATTGTAGACATATCCGCCCTCAAAATCAAAACTTGGCAGATAGGCAGCCTCAGCCTGCTTGCGCTGGTAGCCAGCTTGTTCAATTTTAATTTGCTGTTGAAGAATTTCCTTGTTGTTGGCAATGGCCATACGGCGGCAAGAGTCGAGCGACACTTCACAATGTCCCACCGCAGGGAAAGCCGACAACATTATGATACCTAATAAAAATTTTCGCATCACCACTATAAAATTTACGCGCAATATCTACAAAAAAATGCAAACCACGCATATTAAACAGACTGCAAATATAGTAATAAAACACCTGTACAACAAACTTTTGGTTATATTAACCACAATTATTGGATATTTGAACAATAAAAGCGCATCCATAATATATGGAAACGCTAATATGATTAGGTAGAGCACTAAAAATACATGCACAAGTGAACACGCCACCTGCACAAGAAAAATTACGCATCAAAAATTTCGCCTTTACGACGCTTTTCTTGATACTTCTGTTCTTTTTCCAATCGTTTCTGCTCTTCAAGTTCTTGCTTCGATGGCTTAGCATCTTTCTGGTCAGGCTTTTTAATCTTCTGCTTCTTGGTCTCGTGATTTGGCTTGCGATCGGGGTTTTCGGCAAAACTCTTCACCACGTCTTCCACCATTTCACGATTACCAAACAAGTAGTTCACCACCACCTGGACCACCAATTCGCTCTTTTTCGACACGAGATTCACAAGCAAGCCACGCGTACCATCGGGCATAATGCCTTCCACCGCATAGGTGTCGAAGTTTTTCACCTTGATTTTGGTTTTCTTCACTTCATACATGTTGAAGTCGGCAGCCTTGCGCTCCAGCGTTGTGGTGTAGATTTCCTTCTTCCCTTCTGGGTCTTTTGTATAGAGGTGCACTGTGAGAAGCATATCTTCCCACTGGCGCTCGTAATGAGTGCTGGTGCTCATCATTTCAAAGCCGCCATCAGGAACTGAGAAATTCAGATTGTATTTACTCCATGTGAGGTCGAGCGCCAATGAAGGCAGCGCCAGAGCCAACAGCAGAAGAACAAGTATCGTTTTTTTCATTGTCAATACCAAATTATTCGTTTAACCTATCAGTACCATCCTGATAGATATCAGACACAAAATTAATAAAAAAGTTATATCAGACACCGCATTTTATAAAAAATTAAGAGGTGACCACTTTCTTTAAGCAGTCACCCCTCAAAAAAACTATAGTAATTATAGAAAGCTCTTAATTAACGGTGCTTCTTGCCACCGCCGCGCTTTTGCTGCTCGCGAAGAGCGGCTTGTTGCTGGCGTTGTGCCTCTTCGAGGCGTGCCATCCAACCGCTTTTCTTTTTAGGTTTCTTATTGTATTCCGCCATCTTTGCCCGAACATCTTCTTCCTTAACCGATGCACGCACTGCATAAGTGGTGACGATGGTGATAAGGAGTGAGAGCAAGTAGTAGTAGCTCAAGCCTGATGCGTAGTGGTTGAAGAATACGAGGAAGAAAATTGGCATCAAATACATCATCCACTTCATGCCTGGCATGCTCTGGCTTTGGTTTTGCGATTGCATGGTCACATAAGTGTAGAGGATGTTGGTAGCAGTCATCAACAAACAGAAGAGGCTGATGTGATTGCCGAAGTAGCTGCTGATGATTGGAATTTGAGTGGTCCAACTTGCAATTGCATCTGGAGCAGAAAGGTCGTTTGCCCAAAGGAACGACTGTCCGCGCAATTCAATACATGATGGGAAGAACGCAAACACCGCAATGAGAATTGGCATCTGGAGCAACATTGGCAAGCAACCGCCAAACATGCTCGCACCTGCAGAGCGGTAAAGTTCCATCGTCTTTTGCTGACGCTTCATGGCATCGGCTTGGTCGGGATATTTTTCGTTGATAGCCTTCACATCTGGAGCAAGAATCTTCATCACTGCCTGTGAGCGGTAACTCTTAATAGTGAGTGGGGTGAGAATGAGCTTGATGAGGAGGGTAAGAATCAAGATGATGATACCATAACTGTTGATTACAGTGCCCAACCAGTTGAACACCGGAATCACAATACCAGTGTTAATCCAGCGGAACAAAGTCCAGCCTAGTGGAATAAGGCGAGTGAGGTGGAGATTATCAGAATCAGCAACTTCGCCTCCAGGATACTGGTTAATCATTTCATCGATATTGCTCAGCACCTTGTAGCGGTTAGGACCAAGATACAGGAAGAACGATGCAGGATTGGTCTTATCAGCTTGGTATTCGATTTCAGAATGCACGGTGAGCATCTTCAGATAATCGGCAAACTCAGCCGAATTCTTGTCGTAAGGCACACTGTTGAGCATCATACCTGTGAATTGCTTTTGGGCAATAAACACAGCCGAGAAGTATTGGTTCTTTGCAGCCACCCACTTCATGGCATCGGTGAAGTTTTCCTTCTGTTCCGAACTTTCAGTGAGATAATCCACATCACCATCGCCCACAAACTTATAATAAAGTGTACTGTTACGCTCTTCAAACATACCATCCACTTCGTGGCGACGCATCTTTTGCTTCCAGTCGAAGTACATTGGGTTGTTGCTGTCGATAACGCGGTCCATATTCTTCTGCACCACTTCCATGTGCACCACATAGTTGTTGGGACGAAGTGTGTAGCGAATACCGAATTGAGCACCGTTAGCGAAATTCAAAGCCATCAGCACGCTTGAATCAGTTTTTTCTACAGGTTCGAAGTAGAAGTCCTGAGTGTTGTAGCGCTGAGTGCTGGTGTTGAGCACGAATCCATAGTCGTTTTCACCTGGCGAGAACACTTCCACATCCTTGCCGAAGTTGGCCTTCTTGGTCTTATGGGTCGACTTATAGGCAGGGAGTGTGGCGCGAGTAATCATCGCACCTTTGCTTGAAATCACGAGTTGGAGCGAGTCGTTCTTAATCACCACTGAATCGTTGCGTGGAGTCATCATTGCGGCGAAATCTCCATTACGATTGTATGAGTCGTTAAACTCGCGAAGTGCGTTAGCCATTGCAGGAGTGAGCGTTTCGCTCTCCACATCTGCCACTGTCACGGCCTTGCCATTTTCTGTAAGCGTGGCCTTCACCTTCTCGTCGACGAGTGCCACCTGAAGGTTTTCAGTCTTCACCACGGCAGAGTCGCCACCGAATTTCTTCAAATTTTCTTTAAGTTTCGCGAAATCGTTGGCTGATAGCGAATCTGTGGCAACTTTCTTGTCACTGCTGTCTTTCTTGTCTTGATTGCTGGCCACCTGTTCCTGCTGTTGTTGAGCAGCCTCCTCGCTTGGAGCGAAGAAGATGTTGAAGCCGAAAATCACAGCCATCATCAAGAGCAAGCCGATAATCGTGTTTTTGTCCATTCTTTAATCATTATTCGCCTCGGCTAATAGCACGAGACTAATCATTTTTTATTAGTTAGTAATTTATTTATTTTTCGTTTTTGTTTTGAATTGCAGCACGCACAAACGACATGAACAGCGGATGTGGATTAAGCACTGTGCTACTGTATTCTGGGTGATACTGAGTGCCCACATACCATTTCAGCGTAGGAATTTCCACCACTTCCACCAAGTGGGTTTCTGGGTTTTCGCCCACGCACTTCATGCCAGCCTCCTCAAATTGAGAGCGGAACTTCTCGTTGAATTCATAGCGGTGGCGGTGACGCTCGCTGATTTCTTCACACCCGTAGGCTTCAGCAACTTTCGTGCCACTCTGCAAATGACATGCATAACTGCCAAGACGCATTGTGCCACCCATATATGTGATGCTCTTTTGCTCTTCCATCAGGTCGATTACATTGTATGGTGTGTCGGGGTCCATTTCCGCACTGTTGGCCGAATCCATGCCGAGCACATTGCGGGCAAATTCCACAACCATGCTCTGCATACCGAGGCAAATGCCAAAAGTAGGCATGTCATGCTGGCGGCACCACTTCAGCGCCACATACTTACCTTCCGTGCCACGTTGGCCAAAACCAGGAGCCACAATCACGCCATCCATACCCGAGAGTTTCTCTTCCACATTGCCATCGTTCAGATGCTCTGAGCTGATGTATTGAATCTTCACCTTGTGGTCTTGATAAGTGGCCGATTGAAGCAGAGCCTCGTCTATCGACTTGTAGGCATCTTGCAATTCCACATACTTGCCCACAAGACCGATTTTGAGCTCTTCTTTCGCATTGTTGAGATGCGAAAGATACTGGTTCCATGCTGTAAGATCAGGTTCACCGGTGTAGGGTGTTCCGGTCTTTTCAAGGATGATATCGTCGAGTTTCTGTTCGTGCATCATCAGTGGCACTTCGTAGATGGATGGAGCATCCACACTTTGCACCACGGCATTCTCTGCCACATTACAGAATTTAGCCACCTTGCGAAGCATGCCTTCAGGAATATCCATTTCGGTGCGAAGCACGAGCACATCGGGCTGAATACCCACTTGCTGCAATTGCTTCACTGAGTGCTGAGTTGGTTTTGTCTTCAGCTCTTTTGCTGCGCGAATGTAAGGCACATAGGTGAGGTGTACACACACGCACTTGCTTCCGAGTTCCCAACGCAATTGGCGAACAGCCTCCAAAAATGGCAGCGACTCAATATCGCCTACGGTACCACCAATTTCGGTGATGACAAAATCGTATTTACCTTTAGTACCTAAATGCTTTACCGAATTTTTGATTTCGTCGGTAATGTGAGGCACCACCTGCACTGTCTTACCTAAATAATCGCCACGGCGTTCTTTATTGATTACGCTTTGATAGATGCGACCTGTGGTCACATTGCTTGCGCGTGATGTGCGAATGTTTGTAAAGCGTTCATAGTGGCCCAAGTCAAGGTCGGCTTCGTAACCGTCCTCTGTCACATAGCATTCGCCATGTTCATAAGGATTCAAAGTTCCAGGGTCGATGTTGATGTAGGGATCAAATTTTTGGATTGTAACACTAAAACCTCTTGAGAGAAGTAATCGAGCTAACGACGACGAAATAATGCCTTTTCCTAAAGACGATACCACACCGCCCGTAACAAAAATGTACCTTGTTTCCATATTTTCCGACTTTATCTTTAAATTCAAACTACAAATTTAGCAATAAATATTGAGCCAAGCCACATTTTTCATTAATTAAATTAGAAAGGGGACTGAAAACCCAATAAAACCGAATCCCATAAATCAATCACGGCTCTTTCATTTAAGATAAAAGTAGAGACATAGTATCCCTTACCCGGTTCATCACGAATCGGGGCAACTTGACAATGCTGTATATCAGAAAGTTAATCTTCTGTCAAAAATCTAAAATTCATCATTTTTGGTATAGGAAACGCAAAAGTCTGGTAAAACTCATAGATACATATCTCATAAGTTCAGCCATGCCCTTTTTCTTGTCAGACCTTTTTTTCCGGAGTCTTTTCCATATCGAGAACACGGAATGGACTATTCTTTGTATGGAGTCAAGATTGCGGGCAGCTTTTGCCGACTTGCGTTTTATCCTGTCTTGCAGCAAATTGAAATCCAGTGCCCAATGCATGCTTTCTATCGACCAATGGTTTCGCACCAATGAGCCCAATGCCGGGGTGCTCGTTGGCAGACTGCTCACATACAGAGGGTGTATCAAAATTCTGATGCACCCTTTTTTTGTGCCCTGATGTAACGTGC
>JAUNNJ010000006.1 GCA_030531495.1 Bacteroidales bacterium | reverse complement strand
ATAAAATAACAACATTTTTAAGTGAGCAACGAAATCTTAAATGAAAGAGCCGTGTTTAGAATGGGAGGAAAAGTGGTCAAAATTGCAGTGATTTTTGGCATTGTGGCGGAAAAATGGTATCTTTGTTGAGTTTTTCAAAAAATAGAGTATTAAGTTTTTTAAGATTTAATTTTTAGAACTATGAAAAAGATTATTCTGTTAGCAGTCGCTGCTCTCGGTTTCACCGCAGCGCAAGCTCAAGTTACCTTGGAAGGTTCTAAGGCAACTGACAACATTTCTTTCACACTTAAGGGTGGTGCAGTATCTCCATTCCAACACTATGCATTCTTCAAGAACGCTCGTGGCATGTTTGGTGCTGAACTCCGCAAGCAAGTAACTCCAGTACTCGGTTTGGGTGTTGAAGGTGAATGGACAATCAACACATCAAGCTGGGGTAAGGCTCCTGCAAATGTATGGCAATCAGCCCTCGGCGTTAAGAGCAAAAACATGCTCGACCACCAATTCGTTGGCGGTTTCGCTGCTATCAACCTCTCTAACCTCTTCGGCGGCTACAAGGGCGCTCCTCGCGCAGTGGAAGTAGAAGCTGTTGCTGGTGCTGGTTGGCTTCACGCTTATCAAGCTGGTGCTGACGTAACCGACGAAAATTCTTGGTACACTAAGTACGGTGTTAACTTCAACTTCAACCTCGGTGAAAGCAAAGCTTGGACTATTTCTTTGAAGCCAGCTGTTCTCTGGGACATGAACGGAGATGTTAAGAAGGTTGTCCGCAAGGAACATGGTGGTCTCAATGGTCAAGAAAGCCGCTACAACGCAAACAACGCTGTCGTTGAATTGCAAGCAGGTGTTACTTACCACTTCCAAAACCACAACGGCGCTCACTACTTCACTGTATGCCCAAAGCAATACACTCAAGCTGACGTAGACGCTCTCAATGGTCAAATCAACGCTCTCCGCAACAACCTCAACAACGCTCAAGCTGACCTCGACGCTTGCAACGCTCGCGCTGCTCAACTCGCTCGCGACCTCGAAGCTTGCAAGGCTCAAAAGAACAAAGTTACTGAAGTAGTTAAGGTTAAAGAAACTGAAGTAAAGAGCGCTTCTCTCGAAACTAACGTATTCTTCCAACAAGGTAAGAGCACTATCGAACGCGCTCAACAACCTAACGTAGAACGCGTTGCTACATTCTTGAAGAACCACCCAGAAGCTACCGTTTCTATCAAGGGTTATGCTTCTCCAGAAGGTCCTCAAGATCTTAACATCCGCCTCGCTAACGCTCGTGCAGCTGCAGTGAAGAATATGCTCGTTAAGACTTACAAGGTGAGCGAAAAGCGCATCCAAGCTGAAGGTCAAGGTATCGGCGATATGTTCTCTGAACCTGACTGGAACCGCGTTTCTGTTTGCTACATCAACACTAACGAAAAATAATCATCTCTCGGATTTTTCGAAAACCGTAACTGATTAAATATATCGGCTCCCTGCACATCACGTGTGGGGAGCATTTTTTGTGTATCACCGAAATAATTGCTACTTTTGCATCTAATTATAAATAATGTGACGATATGAGCTTAATCGACGACAAAAATATAATCAATGAGCTGGTCGACGAAACCGCAGTGCTCGTGGGTTTGATTACGCCTCAGCAAAACGAGGCCAAGGCCAATGAATACCTCGACGAACTTGAGTTTCTTGCCGATACGGCAGGCGCCAGTACTGTGAAAAAGTTTCTCCAGCGATGCGATTCTCCCAATAGCACTTCCTATGTGGGTAAAGGTAAGTTGGAGGAAATCAGAGCGTATGTGGAAGAGCATGAGGTGAATCTCATCATTTTCGACGACGACCTTTCGCCAAAGCAAATTGCACATATCCAGAAGGAAACTAAGGTGAAAGTGCTCGACCGCACCAGCCTTATCCTCGACATCTTTGCACGACGCGCACAGACAGCCAATGCCAAAATGCAGGTGGAACTCGCCCAATATCAGTATCTGCTGCCCAGATTGACCGGTATGTGGACCCACTTGGAGCGTCAGCGTGGTGGTATCGGTATGCGTGGTCCGGGTGAAACACAGATCGAAACCGACCGCCGTATCATCAAGACCAAGATTTCGCTCCTCAAGCAGAAATTGGCAGATTGGGACAAGCAGAAGGTGATTCAGCGCAAAAATCGCGGAAAACTCACCCGCATCGCCCTTGTGGGCTATACCAATGTGGGTAAGTCTACCTTGATGAACGTGCTCAGCAAAAGTGATGTGTTTGCCGAAAACAAACTTTTTGCAACGCTCGACACCACTGTTCGCAAAGTGGTGATTGAAAATTTGCCTTTCCTTCTCACCGACACCGTAGGATTCATTCGCAAATTGCCACACCACTTGGTGGATTCATTCAAGACCACACTCGACGAGGTGCGCGACAGCGATATCATGGTGCATGTGGTCGACATTTCGCACCCACAGTTTGAAGAACAGGTGGAAGTGGTGAACAAGACATTGCATGAAGTGTGTGGCGCTGGCGACAAGGAGATGATTATGGTGTTTAACAAAATTGACCAGTTCTCGTATGTGCAGAAAGACGAAGACGACCTCACCCCACGCCTTCGCGAAAACATTCCATTGGAAGAACTCAAAGAAACCTGGATGGCGCGCATGGCTGGTAATTGCGTGTTCATCTCCGCCAAGAAAGGCGATAATGTGGAAGAACTCAAGCGCATGCTCTATGAAAAAGCAAAGCAAGTGCACTTGCAGCGATTCCCTTACAACGACTTCCTCTATCAAACCTACGACCACCTCACAGAAGAGTAGTGGTAAAAGCATGAAATTCAACCAAATAAAAAATAAATTGGCTAAAGGGGACGGTTCTTTTTAGCCAATTTTCTCCCCAAAAAGATATATGGAAAAAGAGAACAAAGGCGGCATGATGAGCGTAATCGCTGCTTTAGGCGCAAATATTCTTGTAGCGATATCAAAGTTTGTGGGCTTTGCGATTTCGGGCTCAGTGGCTATGCTCAACGAATCCATCCACAGCGTGGTCGACTGCGGCAATGAGTTGCTGCTGCTCGTTGGCGATAAGCAAGCCGGCAAAGAAATTACAGAACGCCACCCGTTTGGGCAGGCTCGTGCAAAGTATTTCTATAGTCTGGTGGTGGCGATGATGCTGTTTTTCGCCGGCGGTGCATTGGGTATCATGGAAGCCACTGAAAAGCTTTTCCATCCCGAGCACGAAGTGGGGAGCATCTGGCTTGTGGTAGGCATATTGCTGTTTGGTCTGGTGGTGGAATGCTTCAGCCTTAGTGTTGCTTTCAAGGAAATCCGCGAACTGAACACCGACCATCAACCATTGTTCCACTTCCTTCGCGACAGTCGTCACAGCGAGATTATCATCATTTTTGCTGAAGACAGTTGCGCTGTAGTAGGTTTGCTGATAGCTTTGGCAGGCACTATAATCAGCTATATCACTGGCAATCCGTTCTTCGATGCCCTCTCTGGCGTGTGCATCGGCTTGTTGCTTTGTGTGGCAGCCTTGTTCCTTGCGCGCGAATTCTATGGATTGCTGATAGGCGAGAGCGTCACTGAAAAGGATTTAACCATCATCAAGCAATCGTTCGACCGCAAAGAGATTTCACAACTAATCAATATCAAAACCATTCATCTAAGTCCTACCGACATTCTCGTTACGGCAAAGATTGATGTGAAGAGCGAATTTGAACTGCAGTCGGCAGAATTAATCAACGACATTGAGCGCAATATGCGTGCATCTTTCCCTGCCTACAACATCTTCATCTACATCGAAACCGACAAATACCGCACCGACTACACCCGCTAACTCTTATTGCTCACCCGTATTTCCCTATCAAGGGAAATGCCCCAGCCAGGTTAAACTCGCAAATCCCCGTATTTGCAATACAAAACCCGAAATAAACTCGTTGACTCGTAGATCTGTTGCCTCTAAGAAAAGACAAAAACCAAATGAGCACAGGTATGTGGCCAGCAGAATCTGAAAATAATAAGCGCGACCTGCAGAGGCCGCGCTTAATTCATCACTTATGTGAATGATTATTTGTCTTTTTTAGGAGCTTCTTCCTTGGTGTCCTTTGGCTTAGCCACCTTGGTGTATTGCTTGTTGAGTTGTTCAACCACGTCGCTGGTCACGTCAAATTTAGGATCCACATAGAATGTAGCAGCCTTGTTCAAAATCATGTCGTAACCCTTTTCTTTTGCATATTCTTCAAGGAATTTGCTGATTTTGTCGTTGAGCTCCTTTTGGTTGTCTTCCAATACCTTAGCAATTTCTTCTTGCTTTTCGGCAATTGCCTTTTGTGCAGCGTTCATTGCATTTTGGTAAGCAGCTTGGTCGGCTTGCGCTTGTTGAGGATTTGTGGCATACACATTGTTCTTTTCCTTCTGTGCAAAACTTGCTTGCAAGTTGCGAATCTTGTCTTCTTGAGTCTTTTGCAGAGCGTCAAGTTGGTTTTGCATACGAGTTGCAGATTCGTTAAAATCCTTTGCGAGGTTGTAGAATTTCAAAAGTGTGTCGGCATCAACATAACGGATAGTCATGTTTTCATTTGCTTGTTTTGGCATGTTGGCAGATGCTGGTGCCTTTTCTTCGCTCTTTTGGCAAGCCACTATAGCCACCATCGCCAATGCTACTAAAGCGAATTTAGAGATTTTGTTTAAAAAGTTCATTTTCTTGTATGAGTAATTATTTATAAAATTCCTTGTCTTGCGCGCAAGTGATGCCGCGTTCTCTCATGTGCTTATTGCTGTGGATATGGGTGTTGGGAAACTTTCCTCCTTTCACGAAAAAGATTCTCACCCCCAGCAGCATCACGGCGATGCCTACCAATGCAATAATCACTAAAACGAGCTTCACTTTTGCTTTTTTCTAAATTATGTGCAAATATAGAAAAGGTTTGCGACATTTTGACCCATATTTCAAATAAATTTTGTAACTTTACGAGTGTAATCCTACCGTTTTAACAAAAATTTTCTACAAGAAACGATAACTAACATTTTTTTATATAAACGATTAAACATTATTATGGAAGTAAAAGATTTAAAACCCGCTCGCGTATGGCAAATTTTCGACGCGATGACTAAGGTGCCACGTCCTTCTGGCAACCTTGATAAAATTCGTGCTTGGCTCGTTGATTTCGCAAAGGAAAACAACCTTGAATACAAGGTCGACGAGGTTGGTAATGTGGCTATGTTCCGTCCAGCTGCTCCTGGTTTTGAAAATGCAAAAGGGGTAGTGCTCCAAGGTCACATGGATATGGTAGCTGAAAAACTTCCTACATCTAATCATAACTTCGACACCGATCCACTCGAAACTCGCGTGGAAGGTGAATGGGTTTACGCCAACGACACCACGCTCGGTGCCGACGACGGTATCGGTTTGGCTATCGCTCTGGCTGCGCTCACCGACCCTGATATCAAGTGCGGCGCTATGGAAGCCCTCGCAACCGTTGACGAAGAAACAGGTCTTACCGGTGCAAGCAACATTCAAGCAGATATGCTCGTGGGCGACTACTTGTTCAACCTCGACAGCGAAGACGACGGTGTTATCACTATCGGTTGCGCTGGTGGTGTGGTTACTCCTGTAGTGTTCGACTACAAGCCTGAAGCTGCTCCTGCCGACCTCACTTACTTCGCTATCAAGATTGGTAAGATGATGGGTGGTCACTCTGGCTGCGACATCCACAAGGGTTTGGCAAGCGCTACCAAGCAAATGGCCCGTATCCTCTACGTGCTCGGCGGCAAGATTGAATACAAACTCGCAAGCTTCAACGCTGGTAACCTTCACAATGCAATCGCTCGCGACGCAGTGGCTGTGGTAGGTGTAAAGGCAGAAGACAAGGAAACTCTCGCAACAGTGGTTAACACTCTCGCTGCCGACATCAAGTTTGAATACAAGCGCCCAGAGCCTAATGTGGAAATCACTGTAGAAAGCGTCGACGCTCCTGCAACTGTTATCGATGCTTGCACTGCTAAGCGCCTCGTGGCTGCTTGCTTCGCAGCTCAACACGGTGTTTACTACATGAGCCAAGAAGTGGAAGGACTCGTAGAAACTTCTACCAACTTTGCAAGCGTGAAGACCAACGAAAACGATATCTACCTCGAATTCTTCAGCCGCTCATCTACTGAAAGCGCTAAGGACGAACTCGCTCTCCAAATCGAAGCTCTCTTCACCCTCGCAGGTGCTAAGGAAGTGAAGAGCGAAGGTAGCTACCAAGGTTGGGCTCCTAACGCAGAAAGCCAACTCCTTAAGCTTGCTGTAGCTCAATGGAAGGGACTCTACGGTGTAGAACCTAAGGTTGAAGCTATCCACGCTGGCCTCGAATGTGGTTTGTTCTTGAAAGTTCGCCCAGATATGGAAATGATTTCATTCGGTCCAACTTTGCAAGATGTTCACTCTCCACGCGAACGCTGCCACATCCCTGCTGTTCAAAAGGGTTGGGATTTCACTGTAGCCCTCCTCAACGCTATCGCAGCCGACAAGTAATCTTGTCAATTCAGAAATTCCACGCCTTCATCGCGAGTTATAATAAGCCCCATGAAGGCTGCCAATAAAGCAATAGGCATCCGCTATCATCCCAAGCGATGAGGCGGATGCCCTGTTTTTTGTGCGCGCGAGTAAAATAATACAATTGTAGAAAAAAGTTGTACACAGAAAGTACATCACGATAATTCCCGAGCCCCGCCCCTCGGAAGGCTAACCCCCTGTATCCAACATCTAACACACCTTTTTGTCATTGTTCACCGATGGAAGATGTTCTATCTTCGCACCAGAGTTCTTTTACGTATTGACCTATTGGTATCGTCTTAACTTCTGAGCGACGCAGGCGATAACTTCTTAACTTCCTTAACCCCCGAGCAATTGCTTCTACTTCCGATATGGACCAAGAAAATGGCGGTTTTTGGTCCAAAACAGAACTAAAAAATGGTGTTTCGGGTGTTTCGGGTGTTTTTGGTGATCGCGATGAGAAGGAGAGGTAGAAACAAAAAAGAGTCAACATCGCTGTCGACCCTTTTGGTAGGGGTTATCAGTCAATACCTGCAAATAGTGGGCATATGCTCTCGTGATTTTTGACGACCACTTTTCCTCGTCTTCGCTACATGTTGCCTTGGGGCGGGGAAATGAATCGGTCAAGGCTTAATAGGCTTAATAAATGTCTGGTTTAATCACTTTTTTGGGTTAGAATTTTTCACTGCGAGCAATTTGGAGTAACTTTGTATCTTAATGTGGAAAATCTGCCATATTCGGAGCAAACACTTTTGGCACATTTTTTGCAGTTACAATATTTTAAACATTAGAAATTACAAAAAATAAATAAATGACTGAAAACAAAGAATTAATACAAGCCATTATTGAAGGTGCCCAAGAGAAGAAGGCGCACCAAATCGTACATGTCGACATGAGTGATATTGAAAGTGCATCTACGGGCGATTTCGTGATTTGCACGGGCAATAGCACTATGCAGGTCGATGCCGTTGCCGACAGTATTCGGGAGTATGTGGAAGAGAAACTCGGCACTCGACCTTTCAACTACGATGGTTACCAAAATTCACAATGGATTGTGCTCGACTATGGCAATGTGTATGTGCATGTGTTCCTTCCTGAATACCGTGAACGCTATCGATTGGAAGAACTGTGGGCCGATGCAGTGCTCAATGAAATTGAGGATATTTACTAATCACTTACAGTAAGCAACATAATAAATCTGATATCTTTAAGTAAATGAAATTATTCGGAAACAAAGATAACAAGTCGGGTGGGGGATTAAAATTCAACATCTACTGGCTGTATGCACTTATTTTTATGGTGCTCATCGGCATTTACTACACCGGTGAAGGCTCTTCTAAGAAGGAAATGACATGGACCGACTTTGAAGGGTGGGTACAGAAAAAGGCGGTTAGCCACATCGTGGTGCACGCCAACCAAGGCGAGGCTGAAGCGGAAGTTACCGATGCCTACGCTAAGCAGGTGATGGGAAAGGACTTCCAACCAACACCCGGCAACAAAGCTGTAATCACTGCCACAATCCCAAGTGCCGACAAGTTTGAAGACCGCGTCGATGCTTGGCGTAAGGCTGGCGTGTTCAATGGCAAGGTGGAATACGACCGTCATAGCTCGTTCTCAAGCATCTTCTGGTCGTTTGGCCCACTGTTGCTTATTGTGATGTTCTGGATATTCATCATGCGCCGTATGGGCGGCGGTGGTGGCGGCGGTGTGTTCAGCGTGGGCAAATCGCGTGCGAAACTCCACAACAAGGACAAGGATAAAGATGTGACATTTGCCGATGTGGCAGGTATGGAACGCGAAAAGAAGGAGGTGAGCGAAGTAGTGGAATTCCTTAAGAATCCAAAGCGCTACACCGAACTCGGCGGTACCATACCAAAAGGTGTGCTCCTTGTGGGCCCTCCAGGAACAGGTAAGACGCTCCTCGCAAAGGCTGTGGCTGGCGAAGCCAATGTGCCTTTCTTCTCTATGTCCGGTAGCGACTTTGTGGAAATGTTTGTAGGCGTTGGCGCATCTCGTGTTCGCGACCTTTTCCAACAGGCCAAAGACAAGTCGCCTTGCATCATTTTTATTGATGAAATTGATGCTATTGGCCGTGCTCGTAGCGTGAAAAACGAATTCTCTCGCAACGATGAGCGCGAAAACACACTCAATCAGTTGCTCACTGAGATGGACGGCTTTGGCAACAATAGCGGCATCATCGTGCTGGCTGCCACCAACCGTGCAGATGTGCTCGACAAGGCGCTCTTGCGTGCAGGTCGTTTCGACCGCCAAATCTATATGGGCAACCCTTCGCTCGACGACCGCGTGGGCATCTTCAAGGTGCATTTGAAGAAGGTGAAGTGCGACGGCAGTGTCGACCTTGACAAATTGGCACGCATGACTGCCGGTCTTTCGGGGGCGGATATTGCCAACATATGCAATGAGGCTTCGCTCTTGGCTGCCCGTCAAGGTAAGAAGGCTGTGCAACAGCCCGATTTCGTGGCTGCAATCGACCGCGTGACTCGTCAGCTCGACAAGCCTACACGCATGACCGATACCGTAACATTCGATGATATCGCTGGCATGAAGCGCCCTAAGCGTGAAGTGCGTGAAATTATCAACTTCCTCCATAATCCTGAGCAATTCACCCGTTTAGGCGGTGTGATTCCTCGTGGTGTGCTCCTTGTGGGACCTCCAGGTTCGGGTAAGACGATGCTCGCAAAGGCTGTGGCTGGCGAAGCCAATGTGCCTTTCTTCTCGACCAGCGCAGCTGAATTCCAAGGCGAATTCATGGGATCGGGTGTGAGCCGTGTGCGTGAACTTTTCCGCAATGCGAAGGAAAAGTCGCCTTGCATTATCTTTATCGATGAAATTGATGCTATCGGTAGCCGCTCCAACCGTAATGGTGAGCGTGAAATCACACTCAATCAGTTGCTGGCTGAAATGGATGGCTACGGAACTAACAATGGCGTGATTGTGATGGGTGCTACCAACCGTGTCGAGCTCATCGACTCTGCGCTGATTCGTCCAGGTCGTTTCGACCGCCAAATCTATGTTGGCTTCCCTGAGAAGGACGACCGAATTGAACTCTATAACCTCTATCTCAACCGCATCTCTATTGATATCGAAAAGGTGGATGTGGAGGAACTGGCGCGCAGGTCGTCGGGCTTCAGTGCCGCAGAAATCGCCAATGTGTGCAACGATGCAGCACTTCAGGCTGCTTCGCAATATAGCGATATCGTCACCCAAGAGCACCTGATGAATTCGATTGAGAAGGTGCGTAAAGGGCTTGATTTCGAAACCAAGTTGGCCAATACTGTCACTTTCGATGACGTGGCTGGCGTGAAGAAATCGAAGGGTAAGATGCTTGAAATCGTTGATTTCTTGAAGCGCCCCGACTACTATACTCGCCTTGGCGCTAAAATACCTCGTGGCGTTCTGTTGTCGGGTCCTACCGGCACTGGTAAGACGCTGCTCGCAAAGGCTGTGGCAAACGGCGCTGATGTGCCATTCGTGTCGGTTACAGGCCCTGATTTGGCTAATCCGTATGCCGACCCAATCGCTCGCCTCCATGCCATCTTCAAGGAGGCTCGCGAAAAGTCGCCATGTGTGGTGTTTATCGATGAGATTGAGGCCATTGGCGCTAAGCGTAGCGAGGTGATGGCCGACCAGAGTCGCACGCCTGCTTTGTCGCAATTGCTTGTGGAGATGGATGGCATGGGCAACAACAGCGGTGTGATTGTGCTCGCTGCTTGCAACAACCAGGATTCGCTCGACAAGTCGCTTTTGCGCCCAGGTCGTCTCGATCGCCATATTTATGTGGCTCAGCCAAATCCAGAAGAAAGAGCCGAAATCTTCCGTCTTTACCTGAAAGATGTGAAGGTGGGCGAAGACATTGATGTGACCGACTTGGCACAAATCACTTCGGGCTTCAGTGGTGCCGACATTGCCAAGGTGTGCAACGATGCCACTCTCAATGCCACTACCAAGGATGAGGAAACCGTCACTCGCCAATATTTTGTGATGGCTATCGACAACATCCGCAAGGGATTGGAAGACAAGCAAAGCGAAGTGGGCTCTATCAAGTTCGATGATGTGGCTGGCATGGAAGAAGCCAAGCAGGAAGTGACTGAAATTGTCGACTTCCTCAAAAACCCAGATAAATATAGTCGTCTTGGCGGTAGAGTGCCTAAGGGCGCTTTGCTCGTGGGTCCTCCAGGAACGGGTAAGACCATGCTCGCAAGGGCTGTGGCTGGCGAAGCTAATGTTCCATTCTTCTCCCGCTCTGGTTCTCAGTTTGTTGAGAAGTTTGTGGGTGTGGGTGCTTCTCGTGTCCGTGAGCTTTTTGCTGAAGCCAAGGAAAAGGCTCCATGTGTGGTGTTTATCGACGAAATTGATGCCGTTGGCACAAAGCGTAGCAATGAAGGTTTCAATAGCGAACACGACCAGACGCTCAACCAGCTGCTCACAGAAATGGATGGCATCGACGGTGCAAGTGGCGTAATCGTATTGGCTGCCACCAACCGCGAAGACATTCTCGACGATGCGCTGCTTCGTCCAGGTCGATTCGACCGTAAGGTGCATGTCACTCTTCCAGCACTCTCCGACCGCGAAGCCATCTTTAAGGTGCATTTGAAGAAGGTAAAAGTGGATGAGTCTGTCGACTTGAACCAACTTGCGCGCCAGACCACTGGCATGAGCGGTGCGGAAATTGCCAATGTTTGTAATGAGGCTGCTATTATCGCAGCTCGCCAAAATCATGATGCTGTGACGATGGCTGACTTCAATGAGGCTATCGATAAGGTGACCATGGGATTGGAAAACAAGTCGATGCTGATGACTCGTCAGGATGTATACGAAACTGCCGTTCACGAAGCTGGCCACACCACTGCCATCTGGCTGCTTGAGCATGCCGAGCCATTGGTGAAGATTTCTGTTGTGCCTCGCGGTCATGCATTGGGTGTGAATATCCTGCTCCCTGAGGAAAGGGTAGGGTACACCAAGCAGGCGTTCCTCGACAAGATTTGTACCTTTATGGGCGGCCGTGCTGCCGAGGAATTATTCCTGGGTACTATCGGCACTGGTGCCCTCAATGATATGCAGCAGGCCACACGCATTGCCCGCAACATGGTGATGTATTATGGTATGAGTGAAAAGATGCCAAACATCTCATATTACGATCCTCAAGGTCAACTCGGACAACGCCCATATAGCGACGAGCGTGCCCGATTGATTGATGAAGAAACATCGCGCATCGTCAACGAGCAATACGAGCGTGCTAAACAACTGATTGCTTCGCACACCGATGAGCACCACAAGGTGGTAGATGCATTGATGGAGAAGGAAGTAATCTTCGCCGACGATGTAGAAGCTATCTTTGGCAAGCGCCCTTGGAAGAGCCGCACCGAGCAATTGCAGGAAGTGGCAGAAGAGCGTAAGCGCAAAGCCGAAGCAGAAAAGGCTGCGAAAGAAGCAGAAGAGACTGCAAGAAAGGCAGAAGAAGATGCAAAGGCTGCAGCGGAAGCAGAGAATGTAGCGAAGGAAGCAGAAGAGGCTGCAATGGAAGCCGAGAAGGAAGCTCAGCAATCTTCAGAGCAAAATGATGCTCCCGCCGATGCTCAAACACCTCCACCATTCTCTTCCGAAGATGCTTGACAGTCGCCAGTGGCGAAATTGTAAATAACAAATGAGGGCACGTCAGAAATTCACCGACGTGCCCTCATTGTATTCGGGAGTTTGTTTTTACACTTGTTTGCGATTAATATTCGCCACCCATTCTTGGGATGTTTTCTCCTGGAAGCTTTTTGCGGATGGTGCAAGGACTATTGCGGAATGTTTTGGCTTTTTCGCGGTGTACGAGAAAATCGATTTTTCTGCTGTGAGCCATCTTGTCCTTCACAATCCAAAGGCCATTGACCCAAGGGGTCTTGTGTCCGGTTACTACGATGGTGTCATTGAATCTGAAGCCTTCGCGGTAGAGGTCAGGTGAAAGAGCCACCCAGCGGTCTTCGCCTGAAAGCACTTTTGAAGCATTAATGCGATCGCCACTTGCTGTGCCTTTGCCGTATTTACCACCTGCGTAATACATTGTTGATTTTACAGAAAATTCCTTTTGTGCAAATGCAATGGAGGAAAAGCATAAAATAATTAGAACGATAGAAAATAGTCGTTTCATTTAATTCTTTTTTAGGGTGAAAATCACCTGGTTCTACATGATTAATTTGCTCAAAAATTTAGGGCAAATTTGTTTTAAAATCGGCGTAAATAATAGAAATACGCTCATGCTACTTTTGCAAAGGTATGGTATTTGGTTGAAAATCAATATGTTTAATAAATATTTAACTTTGCTGTTAAAATGTGTTTCAACACAAGGCTTGCACAAAATTTAAGTTTTTGTGTCGTTTTTAAGGCGCTGAGTCTTGCATTTTAGTTTTTCGGCGGGGAATTGATTTGAAGGAAGTGTGTGGTAAATAAAGCGGTCAAGATGTTAAATGTTTTAACATATTGGCCGCTAAATGATATTGTTTATTATATGCTTAGCTACTTAAACTCTATATGGACGATGTCCAATGCAATAGTAGTTTAAGCCGTAGCGATTTAGCTCTGCAGGGTCGTAGATATTGCGCCCATCAATCACTGTGTTTCCCTTCATGTTTTCCACTACACGTTCCCATGATGGAACACGGAAAGTTTTCCATTCAGTGGCGATGACCAGTGCATCGGCTTTTTCTGTAACGGCATATTTGTCTTTGCCATAGGTAATAGCTGGATTTTCGCCCAGCCTTCGCTTAGCCTCATTCATAGCAATGGGGTCGAAGGTCTGAATTTTTGCCCCAGCTGCCAGCAGTTCGTTGATGAGAATCAACGCTGGCGCCTCACGCATATCGTCGGTTTCGGGTTTGAATGAAAGTCCCCAAAGGGCAATCGTTTTTCCAGCAAGAGCCTCGCTCGAACCGAAGTGTTCACAGAGTTTGTTGAAGAGGGTGTGCTTCTGGCTTTCGTTTACTGCTTCCACTGCTTCCACTACCTTCATAGGGCAGTCGTTTTCGTGGCCTGTATGAATCAATGCCTTCACATCTTTTGGGAAGCAACTGCCACCATAACCGCAACCAGGATACATGAATTTGCTACCAATGCGTGCATCGCTGGTGATACCTGCACGAACCGAACGAACATCGGCTCCAACCTTTTCGCATAGGTTGGCAATGTCGTTCATGAAGCTGATGCGTGTTGCAAGCATTGCATTAGCAGCATATTTGGTCATTTCTGCCGATGGAATGTCCATGAATATGACTCGGAAACTGTTGAGCATAAATGGCTTGTAGAGGCGTTCCATCAATTTTCGCGCTCTGGTTGAATCTGTGCCCACTACCACGCGGTCTGGACTCATGAAATCTTTCAGTGCTGCGCCTTCTTTCAAGAATTCGGGATTGCTGGCTACGTCAAATTCAATGTTGACGCCTCTTTTCTGTTGCTCGGATTCAATTGTTTCGCGAACTTTTTGTGCTGTGCCTACGGGCACTGTGCTCTTGGTGACAACAAGCACATAGTTGTTCATATTCTTGCCAATAGTGCGTGCCACTTCAAGTACATAACTCAAATCGGCGCTGCCGTCTTCGTCGGAAGGGGTTCCTACTGCAGTGAAAACGATTTCTACATCATCGAGCACTTCTGTGAGATCGGTACTGAAATGGAGTCGGCCATCGTTGATGTTGCGTTGCACCATTTCTTCAAGCCCTGGTTCGTAGATTGGCATGATGCATTGGCGCAACTTGTTGATCTTCTCTTCGTTGATGTCGATACAAGTTACATCAACCCCGCATTCTGCGAAGCAAGTACCACTCACAAGGCCTACATAGCCGGTTCCTACAATTGCTATTTTCATAGTTGAAAAATTGTTGCTATTTTAAACACAATAGGTGCTCAGCGAATTGGCCGACCACCTATGTGATATCAATTTTCGCTTAAAAAATTAATTCTTGTCGTTGTTCTTTTTTCTTGATTTAAACAGGCCTTTCTTCTTGCCCTGTTCTTCATCTTCGTCGCCATAACCGTAACCATAGCCATAACCATATTTCTTGGCTTTGAGCTTGATGCCGTTGAGAAGAATTGTAATGTTCTTAATCTTCTTGTTGTCGAACATCTTCTGCAGGTCATCAAGGAATCGCTTGTCGATTTTACCTTCACGAATCACATAAAGTGTGAGGTCAACGTAACGGTTAATCAGCGATGCATCGGCAATCATACCGAATGGCACGGTGTCGAGGATGATATAGTCATATTGAGTTTTCAATTTGTTGATTACCGTTTCAAGGCGGTCGCTCATCAGAAGGCTTGTTGGATTTGGAGGAATCGCACCGATGCTGATGAAGTCTAAGTTGCTGTGAAGGTGTCCGCTGATGATGATGTCGTCAATATTCTCAACATTTTCAGAAAGATAAGCGCTGATGCCGAGGCCTGTGCCCTTAATGTTGACATATTCGGAGAAACGGCCTTTACGCAAGTCAAGGTCAATACAGATTACCTTCTTGCCTGCGTGTGCTGCTGTGAGCGCGAGGTTGAGTGCCACGAAACTCTTACCTTCACCAGAAGTGGTAGATGTCATTTGGATAACAACACCTTCGTTCTCTTTCTTTGGAAGTACAAAATCAAGATTGCTCCTCACGATGCGGAGCGCTTCGCTGATGCGGTCGCGTCCGGTTTCGGTAACCACCACTTCCTTGTTTTCTTGGTCGGCGCGCTTTTCAGGAATATCGCCGATGATTGGAATGTCGCAATTGTCTTCAATGTCGCGACGGGTGTGGATGAGCGTGTCGAGTGAGCGAATCCAGAAGATGAGATAGAGAATGGCTGCAGGGAGTGCCAAACCGAGCAGGATGCCTGCGCCCACAATTTTTGTTTGTGCAGGAGCCACTTGACCGATGCTTGAAGTTTTTTCAATCACTTTTGCATTAGGCTCTGTAATGGCAAGCTGGAGTGCATTCTCTTCGCGTTTATTAAGCAAATAGAGGTAGAGTTGTTCCTTGATTTGTTGTTGACGAGCTACTTCAGTGATGGCTTTTTCTTGTGAAGGAATAGCCGACATGCCACCAGTTGCTTTGCCTTCTTGTGCATGTGCATTCGATTGCTTGAGACGAAGCGAGTTCACGTAAGTGCCAAGCGATTGGAGAATGGTGCTTTTCATCGAACTCAGCGAATTGGTGAGCTCAATCATCACAGGGTTTTCCTTGCCAGAAGTTGCTTCAATCTTTTGGTATTGGAGCATTGTTTCGTTATAACTTGCGATTTGACCTTGGATACCAGCGTCGGAGATACCAGTGTTGCTTGGAATGAGCTCTTGGCCGTTCATGCGGCGAATGTATTCTACGATTTGATTGGCAAGTGACACTTGCAGGTCGGCATCGTTAGCGCCCTTGACAAATTCAAGGCTGGTGGATGGATCGCTGAACATTTGCGAGTTCATGCTGCTCACTTTGAGCTGTGCGATACGGCTGTCGACACCGCTAAGGTCTTGCGCCAGAGAGTTGATACGCTCAGCGATAAAGTCTTCTGTGTTTCGAGCTACAGTGTTCTTGTCGTCAATTGCTTCTTGATTGTAAACGGCAACAAGTGCGTTCAGTACGTCGACACTTAATTGCTCATTGTCGCAAGTGAATGTGAGCAGAACAACATCGCTAAATTTATCAGCGCTTTCTGCCTTGAGGTTCGCTTCAAATGCTTTTGCGACACTTTTAACAGAACCTACACGGGCGATGATTTTGTAGTCAACATACTGCTCTGTATAATGTTGAGTCTTGGTGATGGCGATTGGGCCAAATTCGGTGTTCACTTTGTTGCCGAAATGAGCCTTCTTCCATTCTCCGTCATTGATTTTGAATTCAAGGTTGTTGCCACCTTTTGGTACCACAGTCATAGAAAATCCACCTTTCACTTCTTGGAGAGGAGTGATTTGAACAGGGCTGGTTTTGTAGCTATTTACGTCGCGCAAGAACACGTGACCATAGTAGCGGATGTTCAAACCTAATTGATTGACCACAGTCTCCATCAGTGTGGTAGACTTCAACTTGTAGATTTCATTTGAAATCACATTGTTTGAACCAGCAACACCAAGGTCGCTGAACACTGCTGCCTGACTTCCGGCCGATTTGCTGTCTTTGGTCGTAATCAGAATTTTAGCGTTCGAACTATACATCTTGGTTTGGGATTTCGCATAGAGGAACGCGAGGCAGCCGAATGCCACTACAGATAGCACAAACCAGTACCAGCTGCGCATGCATGCGGTCAAGAATGGTTTGAGCTGAAAGCCAGATTCTTGTGCTTTTTTTTCTGTCCTTTCTTTTTTTCCGTTTTCTTCAATAATGTCTTGCATATTGTTGGGGTTGTTTATTGCAGTATAGTGTCTTTGAAAAATCTATTGGGTTTGATAATTGTTGCTAATTTGCAGTTTGCATAAATTACAACATGCAAAGTTAATTATATTTTTCGGAATTTTTTTATTATTAATGTGCAAATTGTTGGGTGATAAGCGTATTTCTGCAAAAAAAGTGTGAAACCAACAAAAAACGGAGAACTGCCATTTGACGACAGTTCCCCGTTGAGATGGTGTTTTATTTACTAATCCCTATTCGTTCCACCAGCCTGAAGGACCAGTGGAGCCGTAGAGTTGGCGGATAATTACTTTTTGAGTGCTGCGATGCTTTCTTCAAGTGTCTTAATTTTTGATTGAGCATCAGATTGCTTCTTGCGTTCGGCAGCAACCACTGCTTCTGGAGCGTTGGCCACAAAGCGTTCGTTACCAAGTTTCTTTTCAACGCTCTTCAAGAATCCGATAGTGTAGTCGAGCTCGGCTTGAAGTTTCTTGACTTCTTCTTCCACATTGATAGAGCCTTCCAGTGGAACGCAGTATTCTGTAGTCCCTACCATGAAACTTGCTGCTGCAGGGTCTTTAGCATCGGCATCGGAGATGGTTTCAAGTCCGGCAAGTTTCAAAACCACGCTCTTGAATGGATTGTTCCATTTGCCCACAATCATCAAGTTCATTGGTTGCTTTTGAGGGATGTTCTTGCTCAAACGAACGCTACGCACACCAGAAATGATGTTCTTTGCCTCTTCCATTGCCTTGAGCAAGTCGGCGTCGGCTGCAGCAGGGTTCTTTTCTACAGGAGCGTACATAATGCTTTCGCCTTCAGCGCGCTCGTCGATGTGTTGCCACAATTCTTCGGTAATGAATGGCATAAATGGGTGGAGTAGGCGGAGCAGGCTGTCAAAGAAGCGAAGTGTTGCGTCCAAAGTGGCGCGGTCGATTGGCTTTTGGTAAGCAGGCTTAACAGCTTCGAGGTACCATGCAGAGAATTCTTCCCAGAAAAGGCGATAGATGGCCATCAGTGCTTCGTTGAGGCGGAACTTAGAGAAGAGGTCCTTCACTTCAGCTTCTGTGCTACGGAGCACATTGTCGAACCATTCCACTGCCAAGCGGCTGTGTTCGGGTTGCTCGATGTCGGCCACTTCCCAACCCTTTACAAGGCGGAATGCGTTCCAAATCTTGTTGTTGAAGTTGCGTCCTTGTTCGCAGAGGGTGTCATCGTAAAGGATGTCGTTGCCAGCAGGTGCTGCCAGCATCAAGCCCATGCGCACACCGTCGGCGCCGTATTTTTCTATCAGTTCGATTGGGTCGGGAGAGTTGCCGAGGCTCTTGCTCATCTTGCGGCCAAGTTTGTCGCGCACGATACCGGTGAAGTAAACATGGCGGAATGGCATTTCGCCCATATATTCGTAGCCAGCCATAATCATGCGGGCAACCCAGAAGAAGATGATGTCTGGACCTGTCACGAGGTCTGCAGTTGGATAGTAGTATTTTATTTCTTCGTTTCCAGGGTTGTTGATTCCGTCGAAGAGGGAAATAGGCCACAACCAGCTTGAGAACCAGGTGTCGAGAGCGTCTTCGTCGTGCTTGAGTTCTTCAGCGGTGATGTTTTCATAGCCTTCCATCTTACGTGCCTTTTCAAGAGCTTCTTCTCTTGATGGAGCCACCACGAACTTTTCGTCAGCGCCTTCCTCTGTTGGCAAGAAATAGGCTGGGATGCGATGACCCCACCAGAGTTGGCGGCTGATACACCAGTCTTGAATATTTTCAAGCCAGTTTTTATAGGTGTTTTTGTATTTTTCGGGGTAGAACTTCAGAGCATCTTCCATTACTGGTGGGAGAGCGATGTCAGCAAAGTGTTGCATCTTCAAGAACCACTGCATGCAGAGTCGTGGCTCTACAGCGGTGTCGCTGTTGCGTTCTGAATAACCTACCTTGTTATCGTAGTCTTCCACATGGTCGAGCAAGCTTGCTGCTTCCAAATCCTTTGCAATTTGTTTGCGGCAGTCCATGCGGTCCATGCCCACATAGAGTGGCGATTCTTCAGAAATGGTGCCATCGGCATTGAAAATGTCGATGGTTTCCAAGTTGTGAGTCTTGCCGAGCATGTAGTCGTTGGTGTCGTGGGCAGGGGTAACCTTCAAGCAGCCAGTACCGAATTCGATTTCCACATAGCGGTCTTCAATCACGTTGATTACGCGACCCACGAGTGGCACAATCACTTTGTGACCCTTCAACCATTGGTTTTTAGGGTCTTTAGGATTGATACACATTGCGGTGTCGCCCATGATGGTTTCGGGGCGAGTGGTTGCAACCACTGCATAATAGCCCTTCTCATCTTTGTGAACCACATTGCCTTCAGCGCTGGTGTCAACGTTTTCCTGGTCGGCTAAATAGTATTTCAGATGATAGAGCTTCGATTTTTCATCGCGGTAGATAACTTCCTCGTTGCTCAATGCTGTCTGTGCCTTTGGATCCCAGTTCACCATGCGCAGACCGCGGTAGATGAGGCCTTTGTCGTAAAGGTCGCAGAACACTTTGATAACGCTCTCGCTGCGCTTCTCATCCATAGTGAAAGAAGTGCGGCTCCAGTCGCAACTTGCACCGAGGCGACGAAGTTGCTTCAGGATGATGCCACCGTGTTCGTGTGTCCAGTCCCAGGCGTGCTTCAAGAATTCGTCGCGGGTAAGGTCGCTTTTGCGGATGCCCTGTTGAGCCAAGCGGTTCACAACCTTCGCTTCAGTAGCGATAGAAGCGTGGTCGGTACCTGGCACCCAGCAAGCATTCTTGCCTTCCATGCGGGCGCGGCGCACGAGGATGTCTTGGATAGTTTCGTTGAGCATGTGGCCCATGTGGAGCACACCAGTCACATTTGGTGGAGGAATAACGATGGTGTAAGGCTCGCGTTCGTCTGGGACAGATTTGAATAGATCGTGGTCCATCCAAAATTTGTACCATTTATCTTCAACCTCTTTTGGGTCGTACTTTGTTGCTAAAGTGTTCATATTGTGTAACAAAATTTAGTATATTTTCTTTCAACCTACAAAGGTACAAAAAAACTTTGAACCTCGCGTCTATGTGCGCGCTTTTATGCGCGTGACTTTAATGTGGCCACCTCAATTTCGTGTATAAATTTGTGGAAAGCGTAATGATATGCAATGATGTGTTTTGGTCGAAAAGAGAAATAAAATGGTTGGGATGTGAAAAAATGTTTTTTAAGGGGTAAAGTCGTGTTTTTTAGCTCAATTTTATGGGAAAATCTTCTTTTTTGTTAGGGGTGTAATTTTGGTTTATTAACAATTTTTCCTTCAAAACAATATGGTTTAACAAAAATTATATATCGCGTATAAATTTCAACAATACTTAACTATAAATTCACATTAATATGTTTTTCAGTTCGGAAAAAGGCATTAATTTTGTGTGATTTTCTATTTTTATATAGCGAATCATGCAAAAAATGAATATAAACTTATTTTATAATAAACATTAATTTATTATGGCAACAGCTAAAGCTAAACCAGCTACTGGCAAACTTGGTATCATGGTAGTTGGTCTTGGTGCAGTAAGCACCACTTTTATCACTGGTGTGATGATGACTCGCAAGGGTCTCGCAAAGCCTGTGGGTTCTATGACTCAATACGATAAGATTCGTGTTGGCCGTGGCGCAGACAAGAAGTATTTGAAATATAACGAAATCGTATCAATGCCTTCTTTGAACGATATCGTGTTCGCTGCTTGGGACGTTTATCCAGCTAACGCATATGAAAGCGCTGTTAACGCTCAAGTTCTCAAGGAAAAGGATATCGAACCTGTTAAGGACGAACTTCTCGCTATCAAGCCTCTTAAGGCTGCTTTCGACAAGAACTATGCAAAGCGTCTCGATGGCGACAACGTGAAGCAATGCAAGGACCGTTGGGATATGGCTGAACAAATCCGCGAAGATATCCGCAACTTCAAGGCTGAAAGTGGCGTGGAACGCGTAGTCGTTCTTTGGGCTGCTTCTACCGAAATCTTCGTTGCTCCCGACATGAAGTATCACGGCACTGTAGCTGCTCTTGAAGCTGCAATGAAGGCCAACGATGTAGAACACATCGCTCCATCTATGTGCTACGCTTATGCAGCGCTGATGGAAGACTGCCCATTCGTCATGGGTGCTCCTAACACCACAGTTGATATTCCTGCAATGTGGGAACTCGCAGAAGAAAAGAAATTGCCTATCGCAGGTAAGGACTTTAAGACTGGTCAAACCCTGGTTAAGAGTGGTTTCGCTCCAATCATCGGCACTCGTATGCTCGGTTTGAACGGTTGGTTCTCTACCAACATTCTCGGTAACCGCGACGGTCTCGTGCTCGACGAGCCAGCAAACTTCCGCACAAAAGAAGTTTCTAAGCTCTCTACTTTGGAATCTATTCTCGTTCCAGAAAACCAACCAGACCTCTACAGCGACTACTACCACAAAGTACGTATCAACTACTACCCACCTCGCGACGACAACAAGGAAGGTTGGGACAACATTGATATCTTCGGCTGGATGGGTTATCCAATGCAGATTAAGATTAACTTCCTCTGCCGCGACTCTATCCTCGCAGCTCCTCTCTGTCTTGACCTCTGCTTGCTCATCGACCTCGCACACCGTGCAGGCCTTTGGGGCACTCAACGCTTCTTGAGCTTCTTCTTGAAGAGCCCACAACACGACTACACTGTCGACGAAGTGCCTGTAAACCACCTCTTCCAACAGTACGTGATGCTCAAGAATGCTATCCGCGAAATGGGTGGCTACGAAGCCGACGAAGAAATCGATTAATCCGATTCCTCATCGATGTAAACGAAAACACATTTCCTTAAATACAGAAATCGGGATTGCCAACCAAAAGCGGCAGTCCCGATTTTCATCTTGTCAAACTTCTCGCAATGTTGATGTACAATAATATGAAGAAACATCTTAAATACTTTGGATATATTGGAATAGTCTTATTGATATTATTCCTCCTCTTTATTGCACTTTGTATCTGGGTTGAACTAAATCCAGTAACGGATTGTGATAGTTGCCTCAATAGTGCAACACCTTAATCATGCCATTCGTTCCCATTCGTCCTTGTTATAGCGGAGCCCGGTGTAGACATCGACAGCGAGTTTGAAATAGACGCAGGCACAGCCGCTGAAGAAGTAACGGTCAATCTCGTTGAAAGTGATGCGAGAGTCAAGGTAGATGCAGCGTTGTTCCAGCTTCGCACGCTCCTATATGAGCGCACTCATAAACAGGCGGAACAACTCTCGCACGGTATCCAATGCATCCTCAAATCCTTCGAGACCGCAGACATGACAGAATGTAAAACGCACCTCTTTTGCTAGTCGGTTCATTGATGCCAATTCTTCAAAGAATGCGATAGTTCTTGATGAGGGAGTCAATGAGCACCGACACAGGCTTTTCGCTGTTCTGGGCGAGGATGTAATCGACGTAGTCGCGGTCGAAGTCACAGCCTCCGACATAGCCCTTCAGGTGTAGGTTATATTTCTGTTTAGCCATAGTATATCAAGTTATTATTGTGCATATTTATTGACACCTCCAACAAGTAAGAAAGACTAAATTTATTTGCTATTTGAGAATTGTTTTCGTAACTTTGCACTAAAAGAACAGACAAATGCGGGTGTAGCTCAGCGGTAGAGCGTCAGTTTCCCAAACTGAAGGTGGCGGGTTCGACACCCGTTACCCGCTCTCGATGGCAGTTGGCTCATAATGAATGAGTCGACTGCTTTTTCGCTTCAGTGCGGAGCATGGTGCGAAAATTTTGATTTGTATGGAAAATGTTTTACTTTTGTAGTGATGAATTAATGAATAACTATAGAATAACATTTTTTATTAAATTACTATGAAGAAGTTTTTAGCATTGACTTTGTTGTTGGTATCGTCGATGGCGGTATCAAAGGTGTATGCGGATGTGATTAAGCTTAAGGCTTATAATTTTGCTTACAAGGCTGTGGAAAACGGTAGTTGGACTGACTGGTCAGACTGGAGCGACTGCAATATTTTGGTGGTGTTGAACACTGACAAGGAACGCTTGACTATTTATAGCAAGGAAACCCAAGAGTATGACATTATCAGTTGCGATGACTGGGAATCTGATGGAAAAGGTGGTAAGGTGATGGAAATTCAGTGTGTTGATGCAGAAGGTTTGCGTTGCAATGTGCGTTGGCGTGTTGACAATGAAGGCGAACAACAGGTGTATGTCGACTACAATGATGTGTCGTTTGTATACAATGTGGTGAATAAGGATTGATAATTCATCGCTTGTTTTGATATAATGGTGGGGCTTCGGATTCGGTTTCTGGAGCCTTTGCTGTTTTTTTAGTGGGAGTTTTCTGATTGTGTAGATGTGGGGTGGGTGGGGGCTCTTAGGTATCAATAAATTAATATTTATGAGGGTATGCAGTTTTTTTTGACTGTTTTCTTGTGAGTTTTCATAGAAAATGCGTAAATTTGATGCGTTCAATATTGAAGGCCTGCTGTGTGGGCATTGATTGATATGCATGGACTCTATATGAATGTAATGGCGTCATAGAAGCGTTGCCAGTAGATAAATTACTGCTTTAAAAACTTTTGGATGAAAAATCAGGGGCAATCGCTAAAGTGGAAACCCGCGCCAATGCATTGTATAGCAAGTTATAACAGTAAATGTAACTGAGTAGAAGAACCGCCTCGTTGGGTTTCAGGGGCAGCTATATAATAATAAATTATGATGAAGCGAATCTCAATTGTTGCAGTTGGCCTCCTCTTGTCGGCTGCATTCCTTCCCGATGCTGAAGCGCAGTTCCTTAAAGGTCTCGTTAACAAGGCGAAAGAGAAAGTAAAACAAAAGGTGGAACAAAAAGTGGAAAATGCTGTTGAGGGTGCAGTGGAAGGCGCTGCCGATGCTGTGCTCAATGGCAAAAAGGGAAACAAGAATAACGACGCTGCCGATGTGGAAGATGTAGAAGAAGGCGAAGCTGAAGTGTCAACTTCCAATGTGAAGAGCGACTTTGTGCCTGGTTCTGTCGTCGTGTTTGAAGACGTGGTGAAGGGCGAGAAAGTGGGCGAATTCCCAAGTAAGTGGGACCTCGAACGCGGTAATGCCGAAATTGCGAAAGTGAATGGCGAACAGGTGATTGAGTTTGCGAAAGAAGATAGCTGGATTAAGCCTCTCATCAGCAAAAATCCAAAGAACTACTTTGGCGATGAGTTTTCTGTAGAATTTGATCTCATGTACACAGAAGGTGAATTCGAAATTGACTTTATGCATCCAGATGCAGAGCGAGATAATGAAATTTTTACACTCACTTGGGGACACAACTACAACCTCTGCCTTTCTTATGTGCGCTCTGGTTCGAATAGCAACACCGATAAGGAAGGTGAAAGCCGATAAGATCAGAAGACGAAGTTGAATAACAACCGTTGGCACCATTATGCCATTTCGTTCAACAAGCGCGTTATCAAAGTGTATGTCGACGGTGTGCGCTACATCAACGTGCCGGGAGCAAAGGCTGGTGCAGGATGGATGACATTCTTCTATCGTGGTGACAAGCCTGCCTATATGAAAAACGTGCGCATCGCACGCGGCGCTGGCGAACTCTATGGCCGCAACGCCACCGATGCTTCAGCTGCTGCCATCGAAAAGGCTATTGCCGAAACTGGCAAGTTCGTGACCAACAACATCCTTTTCGAAACCGGCAAGGCCGAACTCAAGGCTGAATCAATGGCCGAAATTCAGAAGGTGGCAGAATATATGAAGAAGAACCCTTCAGCTCGTTTCCTCGTCGTTGGTCATACCGACAATGTGGGTAAGGATGCCAGCAACCAAACCCTCTCAGAGAATCGCGCTAAATCGGTAGTTGCAGCGTTGGCTAAGCTCGGTGTTGACGACTTCAACCTCAAGGCTGAAGGCCGTGGCGCATCTGAACCGGTGGCCGACAACAAAACCGATGCAGGCCGCGCAAAGAACCGCCGTGTTGAATTCATCAAGAAATAAGATACACTCATGAAGAAAATAATCGCATCATTATTCGTTGCCCTGCTGTCGACCGCAGCACTGGCCCAGGTCACACCAGAGGCTGTAGTGAGCATGTGCCCAGACATGCCATCAGATGGCAATATCGCTCAATTTTGTGTAACCGGCAAGAATGATCAGGTAGAGAAATATTTCCGTCTACTCGGCGAAGCTGGAAGAATGGCAAGTAAGGCTGCAGCGCAGCAATATGAGAACAAGAACTTTAAGGCTGAGCAGCGCAATATGGAAAAAAAGCAGAAGCAGATGCTCAACAAGGCTGCGGCTCGTCAGGCGGCTGGCCAAAAGATGATGAAGTTCCTCCAGACACTGACCCCTGCACAGCGCAAGAAGTTTGAGTCGTTCCGCAACGAAGCCGATGCCATGCAGTATCTCGCCAGCATTGGCAAGATGGACGAACTGGCCGACCTCATGCGTGGTTTGGAAGGTGCCGACGCCGATGATCAGATTGTAAGCCCTGAACAGATGGAGGAGATGGGGCGCGACCTCACTGCCGAGATGGCTGTTGTCAACGAGGAGGTCTTTAAGGCTGAGACTAAGTTGAATGAATTTGCAGCCGGCTTCAATGAACGTGCGGCTAATGCCAATAACGAAGCCATCAAAGCCAACAGCGATGGCCCCGGGATGGGTGGCGCATGGGATATTGATGCTGTAAAAGAGGCGATGACGGCTTTCTATATGGATGAGGCTAAAAAGTGGAAGAAATTGCTGCAAGACTATATGCTGGCCATTAAGAACACCATCCCTGTGATGAAGATGTATGACGACCAGCAGAATGCACGCCGCAAGATGACTGGCCAAAACAAACTCTCTGCCCTTGAGAGCGCTGCCTATTCTTCTGCATCCCTTTATCTGAGTGCAGCCAGCAAGATTCTGCCTGGAGGAAACATTACCGAAGGCATCGAAGGCAATCCTTCTCCACAGGAACTGATGGAAGATCGCACCCAGGAAATCAACTCCATGAAGTAAGTCTCTCACTAATTCAAATACATGCCTAAGTGAGCCTCGAAGTCCTTGCTACGAAACCTGCAAAGGCTTGCCGAATGGTGAGAAACATTGCAATTAAGCCCTAAACATTCAACCAATTACAAAAATGAAAAAATATTTATTTGCAATCATAGCCCTGTGCGTTGCATGCTTTTCCTTTGGGGCATTGGCTCAAGGGAAGGCTGCCAGCATCACCGTGACTGTGGGCGAGCAGTACAGCTGGACACCTTTCACTTCGGGAACAGTTGACAATGTTACCTCCGGCAACGAGACTATGGCCTCTGTGAGTGTGAAAAAACCTCGCACTGTGGTGATTTCCGGCAAGAAGGAGGGTGAGGTGACCATTACTGCCCATCAAGGGAAGAAAACGGTGAAGATAAAGGTGAAAGTGGTGGCTATGCTTACCCCTTGGAAAGGCCATTATGTGTATAATCCGCCACAAACGGAATTCCATATCGAATATGTGGATTTGAAATCGGGCGACTATTATAAAACGGGTAATATCGACCACTATCAAGTGGATTTTCGTAACGACTTTTTTGAGGGCACCAGCAAAGGAGCGAGCTACAGGTCGCTATTTGGAGCATTCCCCAAGGTGGATGGCTGCCACGATGAAGATATGACAGGTGAGCCAGAAAAAGCTCCGCTGGGATATGGCGCCCATGAAATGGAATTTATGCCACACATGAGGGCTGCGTCGTCGGACGAGGACGATTTTCAACGAAAACTCGGCCGCTTGTATGTGGGTACGGAAGAAGTGTGTGGTGTGAAATGTTGGGTGTTTGACACAAAAGGCACTTTGGCAACCTACTATAAAATGTGGATTGACCCGGCTAATGGATGCTGCCTGAAGCTTGTGGACCAGGAAAATGGAAGTGGGCACGAGGTGAAAGTCTACGACTTGCACTATCATCAGTGGACCCCCGATTTCCTGCCTGCGCCACCTGGCTCATGGGACATCTATTGGGGTGACTAAATTTGATTAAGTCTATTAACATAAACAAATTACAACGATTATGAAAAAGCAATTTCTAACAATTATTTGTGCTGCATTTGCCGTATTAATGGTATCGTGTGGCGGTAGCAAATCGGGTAGCGCAGAAGGTGCAGCCGCGAGTGAAGAAACTGCAGAAGCAGCAGAGTTTTCTGGAGATACTTATTCGAAGGATGCAGTTGAGTTCTATCTCAAGAACTTCAAGTTGAAATTCTCTGATGTTGAGCCAGGCTTTGCCTACGACGATTCCGACTCTAAAAACTTTAAGGGTGAGGCTCGTGATGTGATTGCTGGTTTCCCAACAAAGGGCGATAAGGAACTCTCGGCAGAGGAATATAAAGAATTCGTAACAAAGGTTTACAATGCCACAAAGGCCGTTTCTGAAAACCACATCTGCATGTATGGCTTCGAGAAAAAAAGTAAAAAGGATGAGGCTATGGCAGAGCAGACTCTCGACGCTGTGATGAAGGGCGACAGTCCTGTTGCTGGTTTCCACACCGATGCTGTGTCGTGGACCTATATGGTTGATGGTCAGCTGATGATCGTTGATATCAACAGATTGAGCGACAAGGAAGGCTGCTATGTTCGCGTGAGCGTTGCTTTGCAGAAGAGCATGGACGAAACCCTCGATGATGCAGAAAAAGCTATTGAAGAAATCGACAAGGATCCAAACAAGAAGGCCATCGTGGATAAGGCTTTGAAGGATGCTGGCGTGAAATAATTTGGCAATGAAAAAAATCATATCATTTGCACTGGTGTGCCTTGCTTGTTTATGCGGGCACACCGTTAGTGCTCAAAACGCACCGGCCGCTACCGCAGGGCTCAACCCGATGGAAAAGGTGGTGTGTGCAGTGGATAGCAACTACTGCATCGTGCGCAACGATGAAGGCCGACGCAATGTGTTCTCCGTTCGCCATCGCGCCACGCTTCAATTGGCGTTTGATACCAAATTCGAGAAATATCTCGACACATTTGTGCTCGACGGAAAGCCATTCATTGCTGCAGCATCTTGGAATCCCGCTTTTGGCTATTTGTGGAATGCCTGGGTGCGTGTGGACGATGTGTGGAAGCCATTGCTGAAAGGCTTCTATACCGACCTCGTGATTCTTCAAGAGGAAGGAAAACCTGCTCGCTTGCAGTGTAAAGACCAGGACGGCAATGCGCAGACATTCACCCTCGCCGAACTCTGACTGGATAATCGCGTATATTAATAGCACCGCCCCTGGTGCTCACTGATGGAAAAACAAAGGCTTCAGATTGAGTTCTGGAGCCTTTGTTACTTAAAAGAAAACTTTTTTGTTTTATTTAGAAAAAGGGTGCATCATAGCTGCAAAAAAGCAGGAAAGAATTATTGGAAAAGTGGAAATTTTGATTAATTTTGCATTGGAAAAATGGAAATTGTGTATTGTTTTGATTTAAATATCAGTGCTTTATGATAGGTAGACATATTGATGCGTATATTGAAGACTACTACAAAACTTCAAATAATGCCTTACTTATTACTGGTGCAAGGCAAATTGGTAAGACTTATTCCATTCGAAAATTTGGAGAGAAATGGAAATGTTTTGTTTAAATCAACTTTATCGAAGACGAGGATGCCGCATTGCTGTTTAAGTCGGCAAAAAGCACCGACGAATTATTGCTGCGTTTGTCCACAATTACAGACAAAAAGTTGGAAAAAGGAAAGACTCTCATTTTCTTTGATGAAGTTCAATCTTGCCCAGAGATTGTGACTGCTATCAAGTTCTTGGTAGAGGATGGGTCATACAGGTATATTTTGAGCGGTTCGTTGCTTGGGGTAGAGTTGAAGGACTTGCGCTCCGAGCCGGTTGGGTATATGGATGTTAAGGAAATGTTTCCACTTGATATTGAGGAGTTTGTTAAGGCTGTTGGTATTGGCGACAATGTTATTAACCATTTGAGGAAATCTTGGGAAAATCTCCACCCCGTGGACGAGTTCATTCATAAAAAAATGATGGAATTGTTTCGCCTTTACCTCATTGTTGGTGGTATGCCTGCGGCTGTCGTGAAATACATGGAGACAAACAACATCAAGCGTGTAATGGATGTTCAGAAGGGAATCATTGCAATGTACAAGAGAGATATTGCTAAATATGCCCCAAGTAATAAATTGGCTATCAACGAAATATTTGATTTGATTCCGCCTGAATTGGATGCGAAAAACAAGCGTTTTATCCTTAAAAACCTCAACGAAAACGCCAAATACGAGCGATTCCACAATTCTTTCCTCTGGCTGAAAAATGCTGGTGTTGCAATACTTGTTTATAATGTGGAAGAACTCAAGCAACCGCTGTTGCTCGCTCGCTCAAGAAATCTGCTCAAATTGTTCTTGTGCGATGTGGGGCTGTTGGCGGCAATGTATGCCGAGGGAATCCAAATGCGTGTTTTGCGGGGCGACAGTGGTATTAACCACGGTTCTATCTATGAGAATCTTGTAGCGCAGGAATTGATAGCCCATGGTATAGTCCCATATTACTACAACAGCAAGAAAAGAGGTGAAGTGGATTTCGTTGTATCTTTGGATGGTGGTGTTCTTCCTATAGAAGTCAAATCAGGAAAAGACTATGCACGCCATCGCGCGTTGGCCAACATTATGCAATGCAAAGATTATGATTTGAGGAAAGCAATTGTTTTGTGCAACGACAATCTTTTCATAGATGATTCTGTGGTTTATATGCCCATTTACATGACAATGTTTATGCATCGTGACGAATCTGCACCCACAGAATATAAAATCGACCTGAGTGGTATTATTTAGCACATCTATTCAAGGTGTTGCTTGAACAATTTTTTGTGAGATGATCCTGTGGTGCTCACTGATAGAAAAACAAAGGCTTCAGATTGAATTCTGGAGCCTTTGCTACTTAAAAGAAAACTTTTTTGTTTTATTTAGAAAAAAGGCAGCCTTTCACTGCCGCAAAAGAGTATGCTTATTTCGCGATAATCAAGTCGATGCCAAGGTCTTCTATCGCAGCGCGGTCTTTCGACGAAATCCCGGCATCAGTGATGATGACGTCAATCTCTTCTGTATCGCCGATTTTGGCAAAACCGCGTTTGCCGAATTTGCTTGAGTCGGCCAAAACGATGGTTTTTTGCGCGGTTTTCATCATCTTCTGGTTGAGGTTGGCCTCGCGCATATCGGTGGTTGAGAATCCGAATTCAAAATCAATGCCATCCACACCCAGGTAGAGCTTGCTGAAAGCACAATTCTTCAATATGTTTTCGCTATATTCGCCCACCACAGAAAGCGAACTGTGGCGAAGCATACCGCCAAGTTGAAGAATGTCGATATTGTCGTGCTCCGATAGTATTTCACTCACCTGAATCGATGCCGAAACAGCTGTCAGGCTACCTATCGGAACAATGTTGCGAGCCAAGGCATGAACTGTTGTGCCTGAGGCAAGTATGATAGAGTCGTTGGCGGTGATCAGTTTTGCCGCTTCACGGCCAATGAGCGTTTTTTGTTCGGTGTAAAGCTTCTCCTTTTCGTTGACCGAACGATTGTTTGTAAAAGGGTTGAGCATGATAGCTCGGCCATGGCTGCGATAGAGCTTGTTTTCCTTTTCAAGTTCTGTCAGGTCTTTTCTGATAGTCACCGACGACACCTGCAGGATGTCGGCAAGCTCTGTCACTTGCGCCGACCCCTTCTTCAGCAGGGTGTTCATTATGATTTGATGTCGCTTCTCTTTCGTCATTCTTAAATACCTTTTGTTGAGTAAAAATTAATTCACTTTTGATTAATATGTACTTTTCAGTACAAATATACGAAAGAGTTTCGTTATTACGAAATTATAAAGAGAAATATATGTAAAAATTTGTTTTGTTACGAAAAAGTTGGTATATTTGTTGCGAAAAAAAACCAAAAAGGTTGCGAAACAAAATTATACCCCTAATTTTTAGTTTCGTTTGCCTTCAACAACTGCTCGTAAATATTATAACTAAATACTTTCAACCTTCAAAAACGTTTTAAGGGTAATGGATGTGAAATTGAAAAATAAGTATGATGTCATCGTTATCGGTGGCGGTATCACTGGTGCGGGTACGGCTCGCGACTGCGCTATGCGTGGACTCAGTGTTCTGCTTATCGAGCGATTCGACTATGCCCAAGGTGCTACGGGCCGAAATCACGGTTTGTTGCACAGTGGTGCTCGCTATGCTGTAACGGATCAGGAATCTGCTACTGAGTGTATTCAAGAAAACATGATTTTGCGCAAAGTTGCAAGTCATTGCGTGGAGGAAACCGACGGTCTGTTTATCACCCTCCCAGAGGATGACCTCGGCTATCAAGCCACTTTCGTGGAATCGTGCCAACGTGCAGGTATCCGTGCAGATATTATCGACCCTGCTGAAGCAAAAATTCTCGAGCCATCGGTGAATCCAACGCTTATTGGTGCTGTTAGAATTCCAGATGCTTCTATCGACCCATTCCGCTTGACAGTGGCTAATGTGGTGGATGCTCGCCTCCATGGGGCCGACACTCTTACATATCACGAGGTGACAGAATTGATTATCGACCAAACTCGCGTGGTGGGCGTGAAGATGCGCGACCAACTTACTGGCGAAATGCGTGAAGCCTATGCCGACCTCACCATCAATGCGGCTGGTATATGGGGTATGCTTGTGGCCAAGATGGCTGGCATCACAGTGAACATGTTCCCCGCAAAGGGCGCTCTCCTCATTTTCGGCCACCGCGTCAACAACATGGTTATCAACCGCTGCCGCAAGCCAGCCAACGCCGACATCCTTGTTCCTGACGATGCAGTCTGCGTAATCGGTACCACAAGCGACCGTGTGCCTATCGAGACTTGCGACGACATGAAGGTGACCGATGAAGAAGTGAAGGTTCTTCTCACCGAAGGTGCCCAACTCGCTCCAGCACTTGCAACCACTCGCATTCTCCGCGCTTATGCAGGTGTTCGCCCATTGGTGGCAAGCGATAACGACCCAAGCGGACGTAGCATCAGCCGCGGTATCGTGACTCTCGACCACGCTACTCGCGACGGTATGGAAGGCTTCGTGACCATCACTGGCGGTAAGATGATGACCTACCGCCTGATGGCAGAAATGGTGACCGACCTTGCTTGTAAGAAGCTTGGTGTGAACAAGGCTTGCGAAACTGCAACCACTCCACTTCCTGGCTCAGAATCGAAGAAATCGGAAGAAACTCTCCGCACATATAATTTTGCCCAAAAGACTGCCGATGGCCGTCACGGCACTTACACTAAAGACATCAAGCCTGCCGACACTCTCGAATCATCGCTGGTTTGTGAATGTGAAGGTGTTTCGGTAGCAGAAGTTGATTACGCTGTGAACGAACAGAATGTGACCAACTTAATCGACCTGCGCCGACGCACCCGTATGGGTATGGGTACTTGCCAAGGTCAACTCTGTGCATGCCGCGCTGCTGGCCAGCTTTGCCAAGGCAACCATGCCGAAGAGGCTGCTGCCGACTTGGCTGATTTCGTGAACGAACGCTGGAAAGGTATGAAACCAGTGGCTTGGGGCGCAACCCTCAACGAAGCTCAGCTCACCGCCATGGTCTACGAAGACCTTTGCGGATTGAACCAGTTTGTAAAGGAAGGAGGTAAGAAATGAAATTCGACACTATTATAATAGGTGGAGGCCTTAGTGGCCTTACTGCCGGTTTGGCTCTTCAAAAAGCCGGTAAGCGTGTGGCTATCGTGAGCATGGGCCAAAGCACACTGCACTTCAATTCGGGCTCATTTGATTTGCTCGGTTATGATGCACAAGGTGCAGCAGTGAACAATCCTCTCGAAGTGATTGCTACATTGGAAGATAAGCACCCTTATAAAAAATGTGGTGATGTGGAAGCACTCGCTGAAGAAGCAAAGGCGCTGCTCACCGAAGCAGGTGTGAAAGTGAACGGCGATGCTAAGGCCAACCACTATCGCATCACTCCAATGGGCGCTGTAAAACCTGCATGGCTCACCATCAACGACTATGCAACCCTTGCTCAAGCCGACAAACTTCCATGGAAGAAGGTGGCACTCGTGAATGTGATGGGCTATCTCGACTTCCCAACCAAGTTTATTGCCGCAGGTCTGCGCCGTCTTGGTGCTGAGGTAGATGTGAAGGCTTTCACTCTTCCAGAACTGGAAACTGCCCGCAAGAGCCCTACAGAAATGCGTGCTGCCAACATCGCCAAGGTGCTTGGAAACGAAGATATCGTGAAGCGTATGGCTACTGCCGTGAACGAACAGACTGAAGGTGGCAACTACGATGTAGTTCTCCTTCCTGCAGTGCTCGGTATCGCAGATTCTGTTCTCAGTCAGCAATTGAAGGCCAACGTGAATTGCCAAGTGCAGTTCATTGCCACCCTTCCACCATCGGTCCCTGGAGTTCGTGTGCAGAACTTGCTTCGCAAGCGCTTTATTGCAGGTGGTGGCGTGCACCTCACTGGCGACAAGGCTACTGGTGGTGTGATTGAGAATGGCACACTCAAGTGTATCACAACTGAAAATCTGACCGAAACTTGCCTCAAAGCCGACAACTTCATCCTTGCCAGTGGCTCTTTCGTGAGCGGTGGTCTCACCAGCAACTATGAAGCGGTGACCGAAGCAGTGTTTGGCCTTGATGTTGAAGCTGCCGATAATCATGGTCAATGGGTGAAATACAATGTGTTTGAAGCCCAACCTTATATGGAATTCGGTGTAGCTACCGACCAGCAGCTCCATGTAAAGAAAGATGGTAAAGTAATTAACAACTGCTATGCAGTGGGTTCGGTGCTCAGCGGTCACAACCGCGTGAAGATGGCCGACGGAACAGGCGTTTCGATGCTTACCGCATTACAGGCAGTGAAAAACATTTTAAAATAATCAACCGATATGGCAGACTTACAAATCAATAGCGAAAGCGTTTTCAATTTTGAGCAATGTTTGAAGTGCTCTGTTTGTACTGTATATTGCCCAGTGTCGGCAGTAAATCCAGCATATCCCGGACCTAAGCAAGCTGGTCCTGATGGCGAGCGTTATCGCCTGAAGAATCCTGTGTTCTTCGATGAAAACCTCAAAAAGTGCTTGAATTGCAAGCGCTGTGAGGTGGCTTGTCCTCAAAATGTGAAAGTGGGCGACATTATTCAAGCTGCCCGCATGAAATACAGCACCCACAAGCCAAGTCTTCGCGACCGCATTCTTGCGAGCACCGACTTCGTGGGTACTATGGCAAACCGCTTTGCCCCAATCGTAAACATGACTTTGGCAATGGGGCTCACCAAGAGTGTGATGCACTCTACCATCGGCGTAGACAAGCATCGCCAATTCCCAGCTTACAGCTCAAAGCGTTTCGAAACTTGGTATAAGCGCAATGCAAAGGCTCAACAGGCGCAATACGACAAGCAAGTGAGCTACTTCCACGGCTGCTATGTGAACTACAACTTCCCAAAACTTGGTCAAGACCTCGTGAAGATTATGAATGCTGTGGGCTATGGCGTGCAACTTCTTGAAAAGGAAAAATGCTGTGGCGTGGCTAAGATTGCAAACGGTCTGTACGACCAAGCTAAGAAGCATGGCAACATCAACATCGAATCTATCCGCAAGGCGAAGGAAGAGGGCAGAGTGACACTTGCCACAAGTTCAACCTGCTGCTTCACTATCCGCGACGAATATGAACACATTCTCGGCTTGGAGGCTGCTGATGTGCGCGAAAGCATGACTCTCGCCACTCGTTTCCTCTACCACTTGCTCGACGAAGGTAAAATCAAGCTTGCATTCCGCAGCGACTACAAGAAGCGTGTGGCTTACCACAGCGCTTGCCACATGGAACGCATGGGTTGGGTGTTCTACAGCACTGAGTTGCTGAAGATGATTCCTGGTGTGGAATTCACTATGCTCGATTCGCAATGCTGCGGTATCTCTGGCACCTACGGCTTCAAGCGTGAAAACTACGAAACTTCGCAAGCTATCGGTGCAGGTTTGTTCAAGCAAATCAAGGAATTGGCTCCTGATTGCGTGTCGACCGACTGCGAAACTTGCAAGTGGCAAATTGAAATGTCTACAGGCGTGCCAGTGGAAAATCCAATTTGCATTATCGCTGATGCACTCGATGTGGAAGAAACAATCAAATTGAATTCATAATTAATTAATTTTGTAATACAAGGTCGGCATCGCGCGTGATGCTGTAGTGCCGACTTTTTTATTTTTTTCATATTACAAAATCAAGGTTGATGAATTCGCTTGGTTAATACTATAGAATAAAAATTACATTAAATAATAATTAAGATAATAATACAATTAATTATGGCAAGTTTTTTAGCTCCTCCAGCTCATAAACCAGCTCAGACAGGTCCTGAAGCTGATTCTAAGTACAGGAAACTGCGTTGGCAAGTATTTATCGGCATCTTTATCGGATATGCTGGTTTCTACATTGTGAGAAAGAATTTCTCAATGGCTATTCCAATGCTTACCGATCCTGCGTTCGGCTTTACAGAAACCGAACTTGGTATCGTTCTTTCAATGAATGCTATTGCGTATGGATTCTCTAAATTTATTATGGCAAGTATTTCCGACCGCAGTAATGCGCAGCGTTTCTTGCCTCTTGGTTTGGTCCTTGCAGCTATTTCCATGCTCTTCATGATTGTGCCAGTTCAGTGGCTCGGTGTGGAGCATAAGTCAGCAGCCATCACTTTAATGTGTGTGCTCAACTTCCTTGTAGGTTGGTTCAACGGTATGGGATGGCCTCCATGTGGTCGTGTGATGACCCACTGGTTCTCTATCAAGGAACGTGGTACATGGATGAGTTTCTGGAACTGCGCTCACAATGTGGGTGGTGCTCTCGTTGGCCCTATGGCTACTTATGGTGCTGTGTGGTTTGGCTCATGGTTCTATCAAACAAATGAAAGTTACTACTTCTTGATTGGTACGTTTGCTTTCCCTGCAGCTGTCGCTATCTTGGTTGCTATTCTCGCATATTGCATGATTCGCGACACCCCACAATCTTGTGGCCTTCAATCAATTGAAGAATGGAGTGGTCATGCTGCCAAAAATTATAGCAAAGCCGATGAGAAGGCCATTACGGTGAAAGAAATCTTCAAAACCGTGCTTAGCAACAAGTTTTTGTGGTACATCGCATTTGCTAATGCATTTGTGTATATGGTTCGCTATGGATGTCTTGACTGGGCTCCAAAGATTCTCACCGAAAAGGGTATCGATATCAAGAGCACTGGTTGGGCTTACTTCGCATACGAAGCTGCCGCTATTCCTGGCACAATTATTTGTGGATGGTTGAGCGACAAGGTGTTCAAGGGCCGTCGCGCTTTGCCTACAATCCTTTTCATGGCACTCGTAGCAGTGGCTATCGTAGTCTATTGGCAGAACCTCGACAATGTGGCTGTGGTAATCGGTTGCCTTATCGCAATTGGTTTCTTCATCTATGGTCCAGTTATGCTCATTGGTGTTCAGGCTCTCGACCTTGCTCCAAAGAATGCAGCCGGAACTGCTGCTGGTTTGACAGGATTCATGGGCTACGTGCTTGGTACAGCGGTGCTTGCAAACATCGTAGTAGGTTATGTGATGAGCACTATTGGTCTCGACTGGGTATTCATCATGCTGCTCATTGCTTGTGGCGTGTCTGTTCTCTTCATGGGATTAACCTATAAGGAAGAGAAATATCTTGCTGAGCAAAACAAAAAGTAATTTCAACACTTATCTGGGAATAATAACTCTAAATATTAATAATTATGGCAAATGATGTTTATGCCTCTTTAGGCAAAGACAGGAAAAAATTCCTGAATTGGCAATGGCGCATCATCCTCGTTACGATGATTGGCTATGCTGTATTCTACTTTGTTCGCAAGAACATGTCTGTAGCCATGCCAGGTATCACTGCTGAATACGGTGTTACTAACAAGAGCTTCGGTTGGATTATTTTCGCCGGCTCACTGGTTTATGGTTTTTCTCGCTTCATCAATGGTTACCTCGTCGACCGTGTGAAGGGACGTATCGTAATGGCAGCTGGTTTGTTGCTCTGCGCGTTGTCAAACTTCCTTTTTGGTTATGGTGCCAACTTGAGCGCTTTGTTCACTGGTGTGAATGAAGGTCCCGACTTCGTGAACATGTTCATCATGGTGATGGGTGTCACTATCATCATCAACCAATACTTCCAAGGTTTTGGTTATCCTCCATGTGCACGTATCCTTCCTCACTGGATTCACCCAAGTCAGTTGGCTACCAAGATGAGTATCTGGAACTGCTCTCACTCAATTGGTGCAGCTCTCGCAGTAGTAGCTTGTGGTTACATCATGGGCACTATGGGGGTTGATATGAGCACCGACGGTGGTGTTACCAATACTATTATCAAAAACCTTACCGCAAATGGTGTGGAAGAAGCTAAGGCTTTGGAACAAGCTGCAACCTATGCAGCTCACATCGGCGCTTGGAAGTGGTGCTTCTATGCTCCTGCTTGCTTGGCAGTGGTAACTGCTATCTTCGTGTTCATCGGTCTTCGCGACGAACCTAAGGAAGTGGGTCTGCCTGATCTTCCTGACACTGGTCTCGGTGGCTTGAACGAAAACAAGAAGAGCGCTAAGGCTCGTAAGAAATTCGAAATGGAAATGGTATGGAAGAACCGTTGGGTTTGGACATTCTGTATCGCTAACCTCTTCGTATATGTAGTGCGTATGGGTGTGCTCGACTGGGGTCCTAAATTCTTGACTGAAGCTCGCGGTCTCGACATTAAGAGCGCAACTTGGACCACTGCAGCGTTTGAAATCGCTGGTATCGTTGGTACATTGTTCGCAGGTTGGGCTACCGACCATATCTTCAAGGGTAAAGGTCACCGTATGTGCGTAATGTGCATGGCTGGTGCTGCCATCTTCATGACCATCTTCCGCTTCTTGCCTGCTGATTGCGGTATCACCATTACTGCTGCTGTTCTCGTTGGTGCAGGTTTCTGCATCTACGGTCCTCAAGCGCTTATCGGTATCGAACTCGGTAACCAAGCCACCAAGGAAGCTTCTGCTCGTGCTAATGGTATCGCTGGTATCCTCGGTTACCTCGGTTCTGGTTTGAGCGGTTTGCTCGTTGGTTATGTAGCTGATGCATTTGGTTGGACTCGCGTATTCGAAACAATCATTGTTGTGGCTATCGTAGGTATGTTCGTTCTTATCTCAATGTGGGCTGCTCCACGCGACGGTTATGAACGTGCTGCTAACATCAAGTACGACGAAGAATAATCAATTGATATAAAAAGGTGATAGGGCAAATTGCTCTAATCACCTTTTTTCTTATTCACATTACACATTATATTATATATAATATGGAATTCAATAAATACATGTCGCCAATGGGCGAAGAGAAGTTGATGGAAGCGCTTGCTAAAATCAAGCACGTGGCTCTCGACATGGATGGCACCATCTATATGGGCTCAACCTTGTTTCCTTACACCATCAAGTTTCTTGACACACTCACCGAACACGGCATCAGCTATTCGTTTTTAACCAACAATCCTACCAAGAGTCATAAGGATTATCTCCTGAAACTTGAAAAACTTGGTATTCATGCCACTGATGAGCAGATGTACACTTCATCGTTGGCAACTATAGATTACATTCGTCAGCATCATCCAGAAGCAAAGCGCCTGTTCACCCTCGGCACTCCAAGTATGCAAGAGGAATTCGTGAAAGCCGGCTTCGAACTTTGTGCTGACGACCCTAACGACCGCCCCGATCTTTTGGTTGTTGCATTCGACACTACTTTGCAATATGAACGCCTTTGCCGTGCCACATGGTGGGCATCGAAAGCTGATATCCCTTACATCGCTACCAATCCCGATTGGGTTTGCCCAACCGACCAGGAAGTGATTTTGGTTGACTGTGGCTCTATCTGCAAGGCTATTGAAGGCGCTTGCAAGCGTCAGCCCGACGTAGTGATTGGCAAGCCTAATCCAAACATGCTCTACTGTATTCGCGACAAATACGGCTACAAGAGCGATGAATTGGCTATGGTGGGCGACCGCATCTACACCGACGTGGCTACTGCACAAAATGCTGGTTCGCTTGGCGTGCTCGTGCTCAGTGGTGAAACCACTCTCGAGACTGCAATTGCCAACGATCCTAACCCGGATCTCACTGCGGAAAACATTGAAGTATTGGGTGAATTGCTTGTAAAATCGCGTAAAAAGTAAAAAAAACGAAAAATTGCTTTCGTTTTGAAAAAACTTTACTATATTTGCGAAAACAATTACTGAAATTTTTCGTTTGCGTATATTATTTTTGTGATATCGCAATAATATACCAAAATGTATAATTTTTGAATAAGCTTAAAAACTTAGATATACTAAATTCAAATTATTCTACTAACTAAATTTTCACAATTATGAAGAAATCTATTTTTACTCTTCTTAGCTGTGCAGCTCTTACTGCTCCAGCTATGTTTGCTGAAGATGCAGTGGCTACCGAAGCTAATGCAGCTGAACCAGTTGCTGAAGCTGTGGCTGAACCAGTTGCTGAACCTAAGGCTCAAAGCGACTTCGCTGAATTCTTGAAGAAAATGCCAGTTAAGCTTTCTGGTTATCTTCAAACTGGTTGGAACTACACCAGCAACAAAAACGCATCTACATCTTCTTTCCAAGCTAAGCGTCTCCGCTTGATCGTTGATGGTAAGGTTAGCGAAAGCATCGACTTCCGTTTGCAAATCGAAGCATTCAACGGTATCGCTGGTTCTAAGAATGGTAATGGTCAAAAGAACATCCAAGTTATGGACGCGTTCGCAACTTGGAAAATCTGCCCTGAATTCAAGGTTCGCGCTGGTCAATTCTACACTCCACTTGGCTATGAAAACTACGACATTTCTCCAGCTACTTTGGAAACTGTAGACTTCTCTAACATCGTTTACAACATCGCTTGCCGCAACCCTTATTCTTACAACTTCGTAGACTATGGTCGTGACCTCGGCGTTATGCTCATGGGTGACATCGACAAGTACTTCCACTACGACCTCGCTGTGACTAACGGTTCTATCCCTTGCGCAGACGACAACAACAACACTAAGGACATCTATGCAAGTGTAACTATCAAGCCTTTCAAGAACTTCAACGTTAAGGCTACTTACAACTGGGGTGAATACAACCCACAAGCTCTCAATGGTGGTAACGCTCCTGCACTCGGCCTTTCTAAGTACATGCCAATGAACCGCTTCGTTGCTGGTTTGTGGTACAACGATCCTACTGGTCTCGACCTCCGCGCTGAATATGGCTTCATGAAGTCAAAGAAAGACGGTGCTACTTACGTAGACGAACAAGGTGCTTATGTTCTCCTCGGCTACCACGCAGGTAAGTTCCTTCCTCTCGTACGTTGGGATATGTACAAGGACAAACAAGCTGAAACAGTTGCTGGTAAGAACTACAACCGCATCCTCGCTGGTGTAACTTATCAACTTTTCAAGAATGTAAAGATCCAACTCAACTATGGTCACTACATGTACAACAGCTCTGTAAAGAACGCTGGTGGTCTTGAAAAGAGCGAACAAGTTCAACTCATGGGTCTCTTCAAGTTCTAATCACTACAAGATTTAACTTTTAACCAAAATAATTAAAAAACAATTTCATTAACCAAAAACTAAAAGAAGTTATTATGAAAAAATTAATGATTCTCTTGGCTGTTTGCTCTTTCGGTTTGGCAAACGCTCAACATCTCGGTACTGAATACCGCCTTAAGAAAGTTGTTGAAGTTCCTGGACGTCAAGGTATCGCTGCCGACAAGGATTTCTTCTATGTATCCGACACTCGCGGTCTCTACAAGTTCGACCACAACTGGAACCTCGTGCAAAAGCGTGTTCAAACCAAAGACGACAAGGGTAAATTCATCGACCCATTGTTCAACAACCCAGATCCTGCAAAGGGTGGTGCTAACCACTTTGGTGACATCGACGTTTTCGATGGCAAAATCTACACTGGTAACGAATATTTCAACCTCGGTCGTGGTGTAAACATCTCTGTTGACGTTTACGATGCTAAGACTCTCCAATATGTTGAAAGTATTCCTTGGAAGCCAGAATCTGGTCAAGTTGAAGTATCAGGTGTAGCTGTTGACCGCGAACGTGGTCTCGTATGGCTCTCTGACTGGGTAGACAGCCGCTATGTATATGCTTACAGCCTCGAAACTAAGCAATACTATACTAAGGTTCAATGCCGTCCTGAACCATACTGGTGCCAAGGTATCTTCATCGTTGATGGTACTATGCTTCTCGCTGCTGACGATGGTGAATCTACTTACCACATCGCCGACAACGTTTACAAGATGGACATCACTGGTGCTCCTTACACTGGCCTCGTTGACGGTACAGAACCTGTTAAGGATACTCCTTGGTCTGTAAAGACTGACAAGGATGGTAAGGTCGTTAAGCGTACTGGCAAGATCGCTGGTGGCGCTATGGGTGGCAAGGTAGAATTGCTCCGCGAAATGACCGACTTCCGCCGTGCAGGTGAAATCGAAGGTCTTTGCATCGACCCTGTAACTGACGACCTCCTCGTTCTTAACAACCGTGGTACTCAAATTATCCTCGGTATGAGCCAAGGCCCATTCGCTGGCGAAGGTTACACTAAGGAAATCCACGAAGTATATGTATACGAAAAAGTTAAATAATCTATTAGACAATTAAGCTAACAGATTTTAAATAATTTTTCGGCCCCGCGACGCGTTCGCGGGGCTTTTTTTATGTCCATTCCTTACCGCTAACCCATAAAGCCCCGAGCTCTTGGAAATAGATGCGGCAAGAGCAGGCGCAACATGACAGAAGAGCGTCAAATGAAATAGGGGGGGGGCAAGAGCAGGCGCAATATGGCAAAAGAGCGTCAAATGAAATAGATGTGGCAAGAGCAGACGCAAAAGGGCCGAAGAGTAGATGGGGCAAGAGCAGGCGCAAAAGGGCTGAAAGCCCGATATGTGAGCGCAAGCGAACGGTAACCCCGGTCGTAGCGGAACGCGTAGGCCGGGGGATAGGGGTAACCACCAATCAATGCGGGCTGAAAGTCCGCGATAAGCAGCCAAGAAATGACGAAGAACCTGCCTACGCGAGTAGAAAAAACATACTACTTGGAAACAGAGCCAGGATAAATGAAGTTTTTTTTGTGAAGGATGAATTTTCGTGTTATCGCCGACTTATAGCCTTCGCATATGGTAGCCTGTCAGTTCCCCGTCTTTGCTAAGTTCCGATGTGGGTTATCGTTCGCTTGAGCTTGCGTATCGGGTCTGTCGCTTTTTTGCGTAGCACAAAATCTTAAATATCATACCAATGGTGATTAGTCGACATGGAATTGGCTTAGATAACCTTGTTGTGTCATTTTTTAACGATAAATGAATAAATATACCGTTTTATTGTGTTAATATGGTTGTTCTGTAGTCGGTTTTTCTAAATAATTGTCGTTAATCTTGTTCTGTTTTTTATGAGATTTATATTTTTGTGCATATTTTATCTGTGCATCATTATCTTGTTGTTGTAATTGATTTTCAGATTTCTTTTTTTATGTATTGTTAGTCTTGTATGGCGTTATTGTTTGTTTTAAGAGAATTTAGATTGACGGTTTCCCCATTTTTTTTAGATTTGATTGATTTTTTCAATCCATAGACTCGTGGAATATGTTAATGGCGAAGAGGTAATTTTTTTCATTTATAACAATAATGTTAAATCTTTTGGTTTCGTTTTGAAAAAACATTCTTTTTTTTTTGAATTTTTGTATATAATAGTTAATTTTGCAATCTATTTGTACATTGGATAATTGTATGAATCAATATTATTAACATAATTAATTTATTAACAACAAGTTTCTATGATGCATTTTAAACGCGCGTTGAAAATCGCATGGTTACTCGTGATGCTCGTGCTGTCAACTTCTGTCGCAGCTCAAGACCGAGTGACTGGTACCATTTTTGAAAGTGATGGTAAGACGCCTATGATTGGCGCTACCGTCATGGAGAAAGGTACTAAAAATGGAACAAGCACCGACATCGACGGTAACTTCTCATTGAAGGTATCGGGAAAGAATGCTGTGCTTGTAGTGAACTCTGTGGGTTACAAGACTAAGGAGGTTAAGCCTACTAATGGTAAAGTGACTCTCACAATGGAAGAATCAAGCAAGATGCTTGATGGCGTTGTTGTTACCGCTCTCGGTATTACCCGCGAACAAAAGTCGCTCGGTTATGCTGTGTCGAAGGTTGACAACTCTGAACTTACAAAGACTTCAAGTGGTAACTGGTTGAACTCCCTCGATGGTAAGGTGGCTGGTTTGAGTCTTACAACTGCAAACTCTGGTCCTACAGGATCTGTTCGCGTTGTGCTCCGTGGCGACCAATCACTCAACTATGGTGCCAACGAAGCGCTCTTCGTAATCGACGGTGTGCCCGTTACTTCTGGTACTGAATCATCTGGTAGCGGTAGTAGCTATTCAAATGACAATGCTCCTGTCGACTTCGGTAATGCTGCTTCCGACCTCAACCCTGAAGATATTGAAAGCGTGAGTGTGCTGAAAGGCCCTGCTGCAACCGCTCTCTACGGTAGCCGTGCTGCTAACGGTGCTATCATCATCACCACCAAGAATGGCCGTCAACAAAAAGGTGTAGGCGTGTCGATCAACTCTTCTATCGTTTGGGAAAAGGCAAGCTACTTCCCCGATTTCCAAAAGGAATATGGTCCTGGTAGCGACCTTGGTTACAAGCCATTCTCAATCTGGAATATCGCAGCTGAAGACGCTCCCGACGGTGTGGCTGTAACTCGCAACTACTCTCGTTACGCATTCGGTGAAAAATACAATCCTAACACCATGCGTTACCTCTACTCTTCAAGAAATTGGGACGACGGTACGTATGAAAAGAAGCCTTGGGTTTACCAAGACGACTGGTTCACTGGTATTTTTGAAACCGGTACCACTTTCAACAACACCATCACTATCGATGGCGGTAACGGCAAGGGCGCAAGCGCACGTTTGTCAGTGACCGATACTCACAACGATTGGATTTTGCCTAACACTGGCTACGAAAAGCAAACTGTGAACTTCTCTGGTACAACCCAACTCAACAAGTGGGTGAAATTGAACGCTAAGGTGACCTACACCCACAAGGCATCAGACAACATGCCAGTGGCTGGTTATAGCGCTTCAAACCCAATGTACCTCCTCGCATGGGGCTTCTCTTGCAACCCTATCCAAAACTACAAGGATGAATACTTCTTGGGTCGCTTCACTCGCGAAAACGTAGAAAATGGTTACACCATCAACCCATCAAACACTTACAACCCTTACCGTATCCTTTACGAGGCACTCAACGCCAACAGCAAGGACCGTGTATATGGTAATGTGTCGATGAACATCAACCTCCCTGTTAAGGGCTTGACTCTCGACCTCAGATCAGGTCTTGATATCAACAACGAATTCCGTCAGTTGCAACGTCCTTACTTCTCTTCTGGTTATGAAAAGGGTTACTATCGCGAACAAACAATCCGCGACTATGAATACAACCACGACTTCTTGCTCCGTTACGTGAACAACGAATGGGCGAACAAGAAATTGGGCTTCACCGTTGCATTTGGTGGCAACAACATGACCCGCAAGTGGTATCGCTCTTACATCACCCTCAACGAACTTGGTGAACCTGGCGTTTACAATGCTAACAATAGCCCTGTAGGCGTGAACCCAACTCCTTACAACTACCACGCAAAGAAGGTGGTTAACAGCTTCTACGGCATGGCATCTTTGAGCTGGGCTGATACCTACTATCTCGATATTACCGCTCGTAACGACTGGTCAAGTGCCCTTGGCCGCGACCACTGGTCGTTCTTCTATCCATCTGTAAGTGCAAGTATCCTTGTCGACAAGGCACTCAATCTTAAGAAGCATGCAACTTGGGTGGATATGCTTAAGCTCCGCCTCTCTTGGGCAAATGTGGGTAACGACACCAACCCATACACTTTGAACGACACTTACGATCGTTCGGGTACTTACTCTGGTGGTTACACCGTGCCTGGCACTATCTCTAACGCACGTATCAAACCTGAAAACGTGGAAAGCTGGGAACTTGGTCTCGAAACCATGTTCTTCCAAAACCGCTTCGGTCTTGATGTAGCGCTCTACACATCTTCTACTACCAACCAAATCGTATCGGCTGCTGTTGACGCTATTATCGGTGCTACTTCTATGAAGATCAACACTGGTGAAATCCGCAACCGCGGTATTGAAGTGGGCTTGCACATCGTGCCTGTTCGCTCTAAGGACTTCCGCTGGAACATGGACATCAACTGGAGCCGCAACTGGAACAAGCTCGTTAGCTACCAAGACGGTTGGGATCCAACCACTCCACTTCAGTTGGCTAACAACGGTACCACTATCGGTAACCGCGTTTACATCTACTCTTTCGTAGGCGAACAAATGAACGTGATTTATGGTAAGGGTTACCAACGCGCTCCTGAAGGTGCAACTTATGTTGACGAAAAGGGCAACACCGTTGACTGCTCTAACCAAATTCTCGTGAACGCAACCAATGGTTATCCTGTGCTCGACCAAAGCCCTGACCGCAGAATCGGTAAGGTGGCTCCAACTTGGCGTGGTGGTATGACTCACCGCTTCACTTATAAGGGCTTCACCCTCGGTGCCACTTTCTCTGCTCAAATGGGTGGTCACAGCTATTCTGTAACCAACTTCGCTCTCTCTTACCAAGGTAAGCTCACCAACTCTCTCGAAGGTCGTCAAGACGGTCTCGTTGTGGCTGGTGTGAACGCAGTGAAGAATGCCGATGGCACAACCACTTACACAAAGAATACTACAGTGACTGAAAACATCAGCACCTACTACAATGCTTACAAGTGGGTTCGCGACAACGTGGAAGAAAACACTTTCAAGACCGACTTCTTGAAGTGTAAGGAAATTCGTCTCGACTACGCTCTTCCTAAGAAGATTTGCGCTAAGACCAAGGTGCTCCAAAGCGCATCATTTGGTGTGTATGCAACCAACCTCTTCTGCATCACAAGCTTCCCTGCATTCGACCCAGAAGGTGGTTCTTTGAACGGTACAAACATCACCAGCGGTATCGAAACAATGACTTTCCCAATGACTCGCAGCTATGGTGTGAATGTTAAACTCAGCTTCTAATCAACACTACTGTAAATTTTAAGAAAATATGAAAAAGAAATTTTTATATATGGGTTTGGCGGTGTTAGGTTTAGCTGTAGCAGGCACTTCTTGCACCCACGATTTCGAAGAAATCAATCACGACCCTAACAATATGATGCTTGGCGACTTGCAAAACCCTTATGCAATGTTCACCCCTGCATTCTATGGTATGACCAACAACCAGTGGCAAAACTACACTTGGTTCTGGAACGATGAACTCGTACAATACACCACTTTCTCTGGCGGTACTACTCGTGAAGAAAACCGCTACAAAATTGGTGAAGCCAACTTCTCAAGCGTGTGGAACGGCTACGCTAACCGCGTGACCAACATCATGCACATGATTGAATTGGCTCAAAAGTACAAAAACCCTGCAGCCGAAGCTGTTGGCTTGACCTTGAAGGTGGCTTTGATGGAAAACCTCACCGCTATCTTCGGTGATATTCCTTACAAGGAAGCATTCAGAGGCCGTAGCGAAGGTATCAACAAGCCTGTGTTTGAATCACAAAAAGAAGTGTATGAAGACATGCTTGCCGAACTTGAAACTGCCAACGATATCTATGCAAAGAATGCAAAGACCGACCCAAGTCTGGCAGCTGTCGACCAAATGTATGGCGGCAACCTCAAGCAATGGCGTAAGTTCAACAACTCTCTCATGCTTCGTTTGCTCTGCCGTGTCAGCGGACGCCCTGAAATGAAAGCCGGTGAACGAATCCAAACGATTATCAACAACTTGGACAAGTATCCTGTCATTGAAAGCAACGCCGACAATGCTACTGTACAGCTCACTGGCGTTGACCCATATCTCAGCTACTTCCACAACAAATTGAAAACAGATTTCACCAGCTCTACTTATCACGCTGCCGAACAGGTTATCAAGATGATGGTTTACATTGACGAAAAGGGTGTTCAATCTTACAACGACCCTCGTCTCCCTATCTGGTTTAAGGAAGGTAACGATGGTTGGAAGGGCGCTATCGCTGGTGGTACACCAACCGAACGCTCTACATCTAACCAAGGTGCTGCTCAGCTCAACTATGAAGTGTTTGTGCGCGACGATGCTCCTGTCTACTATATGGACTATGCAGAAGTGCTCTTTATCCTTTCTGAAATGTCGGAAAAGGGTATGATCACTTGCGAACTGTCGTCTAAGGATTTATACGAAGCTGCTGTTAAGGCTTCTCTCTTGAAGTGGGGTCCTTGGGGTGTTTATAGCGAAACTCCTCGCTACATCACCGAAGGCGACGTTACCACATTCTTGGCTTCTGACCTCGCTAACTGGGACAAGGCTGAAAATAAGCTCCAACTCATTGGTGAACAAAAATACCTCGCTCTCTTCTGGGTGGGTATGGAAGCTTACCACGAAGTGCGTCGTACCGCTTATCCAGAACTCGTGATTGGTAACGGTACTGACTACAACGACTACAAGTATCCTCAACGCTTCGCTTATCCTAACACCACAGTGGCTAACAACCGCGAACACGTCGACGAAGCTCTCACTCGCATGGGTGGCGAAAACACTATGAAGACTCCTGTTTGGTGGAGCTATTCTGCTATTACAGGTAAAGAATTATTCCCTTATAAAGAACATTAATCAATATGAAGCATTATATGAAAAGTTTGCTGCTCGTTGCTATTGCAGCTATTGCAGCACTCGGTATCACTTCTTGTAAGAGCGATAGCTTCGATGGAGATCCTTACTTCACTATTGAAGGAATCGGCGAGGGTAATGTTTACTCTTTCGACTATAAGGAAGTGGACACTACTGCCTACACTACGGCTAAGAAGCTGGTAGTGCGTAGTAACCGCCCTTGGAAGCTCGTTGCTCAATCTGAAAACGGCTGGTGCCGTGTGTTCCCAACCGAAGGTGAAGGCGATGGTATCGTTCGCCTCTCTGTGGTTGAAAACAAGAAACCTGACACTCGCGACATCGTTTACAAGGTATATCTCGATGGCGTGGAACAACCACTCCCATTGACTATCCGTCAAACCGGTAGCGAGCCTTACATCAAGCCTTCGGCTAACAATATCACTATTGGCCGTAAGGGTGGCGACAACCAATTCTCTGTAATTGCCAACGTTCCTTACACCTACGAAGTGCGTCCAGTGCTCGACGGCGAAGATGCAAGCTGGCTCAAGGTTAATCCAAGCGCAGAAGATCCTAACACTGTCGTTCTTTCTTGTGGAGAAAACACCACCGGCGACGCTCGCTCTGTAATTCTCCATATCCAAGGCACTGGCAACTACTCCGGTATCTTTATCGACGTGCCTGTAACACAGCTCGATGCGCTATTCTTCGAAAACTTCAGCTGGATGAACCACTCTGATACCAGCATCCTCGGATGGGTAACTGACGGCGAATCTGATTCACGTTTCGACAAGTGGAACGAAGATGAACTCTCTCACGGTTGGACTTCTCGCAACAACTTGTGCTACGGCCGTCCTGGCTTCCTCAAGCTCGGTAAGACTGGCTACGGTGGCGACCTCGTTTCACCAAAGATTGCAGAAATCAAGGATGGAATGAATATCGCTGTCAGCTTCCAGGCTGTTGGCTATAGCTCTGCAGGTGGTACAGTCGACGATGGACAAGTGTATGTTGCTATCCAAGGTCCTGGTAAGATTACTAAGGTGCTCAATGGTAATGGTGAAGACATTACCGATATCGTGAACGGTGTGCTTTACTGCGACGTTGACCACAACGAAATCGTTCTCACAGGTGTAGCTTCATTTGCCCTCGATCCTGACAACCACTTCAACCCTGTAATCGACCCAGAAGGCTTACTCATTTGGGATTACGCACTCACCAACTTCACCGTCAATGTGGATGGCGCTACCAGCGACACCCAAGTGATTATCCTCGGTGGTGCATTCGACGTCCAAGTGAAGTCTATCGGTAAGGGTAAGAACCGCGTATTTATCGACAACTTCAAGGTAAGAGAACGCTAATTACAGCTTTTTTTGAAAGTCTGAATTAAACCAATAGACGACTGGCAAAGTCACTAATTTGGCTTTGCCAGTTTTTTAAATTAAAACAAAATGAAAGTATTAAGAACAATCGTTTGCGCAGCTGCAGCCATGATTAGCCTTGCTGCAGTGGCACAGAAGCCACTTGTGGTGGCTCACCGTGGCTATTGGAAGCATGGTAAGGGTATCAAGGCCGAAACTGCCACTATCTCTTCCCAAAACTCTATCCGTAGCCTCTGTAAGGCTGACTCAATTCATGCATGGGGGTCGGAATTCGACATCTGGATGAGTAAAGACGGGCAGGTGTTTATCAACCACGACCCTACAGTCAATGGTGTGGAAATCCAAAAGTCGCTCGCAAAAGATGTTGCTGGGCAGAAGTTGCCTAATGGTGAGTATATCAGCACTCTCGACCAGTATCTCCAGGAATTCACCAAGCACCCCAACATCCAAGTGGTGCTCGAAGTGAAGCCTCATGCCGATCTTATCCAAGAGTCTTTGTGTGTGATGAAAGCGCTCGCTATGGTGAAGCACTATGAATTGGAAAACCGTGTGACCTATATCACATTCTCTCCAAATGCTATGTGCGAACTTCTCAAGTATGCACCTAAGGGAACTGAAGTGTACTACTTGAATGGCGAAATGCCCCCTGCAAAATTGAAAGAAATCGGTGCTGCTGGTATGGACTATCACCACAGCGTGTTCAAGGCACATCCTGAATGGATTAAGGAATGTCACGACCTTGGTTTGAAGACCAACGCTTGGACAGTGAACAAGAAGGAAGACCTTCAATGGTGCATCGACAACGGTATCGACTTCATCACTACTAACGAACCAGAACTTCTGCAGCGTATGCTCAAGTAAGCAGATTTATTTCTGGGTTAAACTAAAAAAAACAAAATTGGCTCCGCTTCTCTATCCTGAGGCGGGGCCATTTTTTTGCTTTAGGCTGTAAAATGTTCAGAAAGACTTTCGGTTGTGATAAAAAAAGTGGATGTGTTGGTGGTGGAGTGGGGGAAAATCATTAACTTTGCAGTCTGTACTTTTCTAATTGTATTTCAGTATGGTAAACAAGAAAACTAAAAAGTTGAAGCCGTTGGCTGGTATGACACTCGACGAATTGCGCCGCGTGACTGCATCTTTGGGTATGCCAAAGTTCACTGCTACTCAGTTGGCTCAATGGATATATGGCAAGCGCGTCGGCTCGTTTGAAGAAATGCTCAACATTTCAAAGGCAAATCGTCAGCGCCTTGAAGCAGAATATTGCGTGGGTCTGTACGCTCCCGAAAGCGCCCAGCAGAGCGAAGATGGTACTGTGAAGTATCTTTTCGATGCTGGTGAGGGCAAGAAGGTGGAAAGCGTCTACATACCAGACGACGACCGCGCCACCCTCTGCATTTCGTCGCAAAAGGGTTGCCGCATGAACTGCTACTTCTGTATGACTGGCCGCCAAGGTTTCCACGGCAATCTCACCGCCAACCAAATCATCAATCAGGTGTTGAGTATTCCAGAAACTCATTCACTCACCAACATTGTGTTTATGGGCATGGGCGAACCACTTGACAACATCGACCCGGTATTGAAGGTGATAGAAATCCTTACTTCAGACTGGGGCTTCGCATGGAGCCCAAAGCGCGTGACAGTGTCGACAGTGGGCGTGAAGCCAGCGCTTCGAGAGTTGGTGGAAAAAACTCAGGTCCACATTGCTGTGAGTGTGCACAATGCTGTGGCTGAAGAGCGTCAGTCGATGATGCCATTAGAAAAGGTGTATCCAATCCGCGATGTCATGGATATGCTGGGCGAATACGACTTTGCGCATCAGCGCCGTCTTTCAGTGGAATACATTATGTGGCAATGGTTTAACGACGACATCAAACACGCTGAAGCGCTTCGCGAAATCATTCCCGACGAGCATGTGCGTGTGAATCTCATTCGCTATCACCTGATTCCTGAAATTCCAAAGTTGCGTACCAGTAGTGATGAACGTATGGCGCAGTTCCGCGACTATCTGAACAACCGTGGCATTACTTGCACCATTCGACGTAGTCGTGGCGAAGACATTTCTGCTGCATGTGGTATGCTCGCAGGAAAGGTGAAAAATGCCGAAACTCAAACAAAACCAAATAAAAAATAATAAGCTAAATTTTTTCTATTTATCACAGACACGAATTAACATTAACATGAAAAAAATTAAACTAATGCTTAGTTTGCTGCTATTGGCCGTTATGGCAATGAATGCAGCAGAACAACCTGCAGGGTATTACAAACGTGCAGAAGGTTACAAGCAAAAAGCCCTTCTTTCGCAACTCTGCACCATAATTTCGGCTAACACTAAAGTGATAGCCTACGACGACCTTTTTGATGATGCGTATCCATACACCGATGCTGAAAACGGATATTTCATCGACATGTACAGCAATGTGAAGTATTCTATCGGCGATTCGCGTATCAATAAGAGCTATAGCAAGGTGGGACAGTCGGTGAACCGCGAACACTCGTTCCCTCAGAGCTGGTTTAGCGAACGCTCACCAATGAAGAGCGACCTCTTCCATGTGTATCCTACCGATGGTTACGTGAACAACCAACGCAGCAGCTATCCTTATGGCGAATGTGAAGGCGGCACTCGTCTTACCAATGGCGAATACTATGGCAAGGGACGTTTGGGCAACTGTACTGCTCCAGGCTACTCTGGCAAGGTGTGGGAACCAGACGATGAATACAAGGGCGACTTCGCACGCACCTATTTCTACATGGCAACTCGCTACAATACCCAGATTGCCAACTGGAATGGCAATGGCACTGCAGGTCAGATTTTGGATGGCACCAGCTATCCTGTCTACAAGTCTTGGTATCTGAATTTGATGCTCAAGTGGCACCGTCAAGACCCTGTGAGCGAAAAGGAAATCAAGCGCAACAATGCAGCTTTTGGCCTTCAGAACAACCGTAACCCATACATCGACCACCCTGAATTGGTGGAATACATCTGGGGCGACAAGCAAGACCTTGAATGGTATGAAGGCTATATCGACTCCAACCCAATCATCACATTGCCAACCAATGGCTCTATCGTGGATTTCGGAACCGTGTATACAGGTTCTACTGCCACTCGCACTATTGAAGTGAAGGGGCGTAACCTCACCGACAATCTGACTATCGCTCTGAGCGGTGAAGGTTTCTCAACAACCACAACCACCATCACTGTGGATGAAGCAACTGCTGGCGCAACTGTGGCAGTGGTCTACAACAGCAATCGCCATGCCAATGCGCAAGGCACGCTCTCTGTGACTTCTGGCACACTCAAGTCTACCGTTACGCTCAAGGCTCGCGCCATCGACATGATGGAAGCTGATGAAGCCACTGAAGTTACTCCAACTTCGTTTAAGGCTTCCTGGTTGCCAGTTGAGGATGTTCAATCCTACACCCTCTACGTGAGTGGCAAGGGCGTGGCTCCACCACCATCAGGCGAAGTGAAACTTTTGCTCGATGAAGACCTCTCAGATGGCACTACAGATTGGACCACTGGCGGTGCAACTTATAGCGAAAAGACTTCGTTCCGTTTGGGTACTGGTAGCTCGGCCGGTAGTATCACCAGCCCTGCTGTTGATCTTTCTGCTACTGGCGGCTTGATGACTGTACTCGTGGATGCTGCTGCTTACGGTTCCGATACCGATGTACAGATGAAGATGAGCGTGCTCGACGCCAAAGGCACAGTGCTCGAAAGCAAGACTGTGACTGTGGAAACCGCTGGCGGTACCTATGTGGCTGTGCTCCACGGCGATGCCGAAGCTTCAAATAAGGTGAAGATTGAAAGTCTGGCTTCAAAAAAACGCATCCTGCTCACTCGCGCAAGAGTATATTCTGGCGATGCAAGCACGTTGGAGAATGCGCCTCGCAAGGTTGTTGCAGAAACTGGCGACAGCGTGAAGCGCGAAATCACTGGTATCACCGAAACCTCTTACGTGGTGAAGAATTTGGCAAAATTCGGCACATTCAAGTATCAAGTGAAGGCTGTTTACAACGACGGAACTGAATCTGCATATTCTGAACCAGTTGCTGTCACCCTCGAGGGCTCTGAAACACTTCCTGGCGATGTCGATGGTAATGGCACCGTGGATGTGAGCGATGTTACTGCACTCATCAATAAGGTGTTGGGCAGTGCTGACTTCCCAGTCGAGAGATGTGATGTGGATGGTAACGGAAAAATTGATGTGAGCGATGTGACCGCACTCATTAATCTCGTTCTCGTATAAAAGAAAGAGGTAGAAATAAATCTCGAAAACATAATGCGACTCGCTTGCCGGCAAATTGCCAGCAAGCGAGTCGGCTTTTCCTCCCCGCAGCCTGTCCGACAACTGATGCGATGAGCGCTTAGAAGTCACAATCTGTAAGCAGCCGCCATGTGTTCTGGCTGGAAGCCAGCAGTAGCGTAACCGTGGGCAAAATCTCGTTGCCGAGATTGTCCCCACGGAACACTCACCATCACCATCCCCCTTGGCTGGAAGCCAGTACCCCCCCCGACCATATACTCCACTGTCTTTCCTCAAATTTGCCATTGTAGTTATTATGTTTGCATTGTGTTTACCGATCCGCTATTTTTT
>JAUNNJ010000090.1 GCA_030531495.1 Bacteroidales bacterium | reverse complement strand
GGGAAAGCAATGGCAAAAGGGGAATTTGTGGATTACCCGCCGGAAAACCGGCGGGCACAGGGGCTTTTTTGATGAGAGGGCTATCCGAAATATATTTCAATGCCTAAATTCTGGGCTACTGCTTTTAGTAGTCGCAACTCAGCCTCATCAACCTTGTTGTCGGCATCAATTACTTCCACGAGCATTTTTGCGAGGAGGATTCTGCTTTGTTTGGTGGCATCCTGCATCACTGCAAGTGCCACCGGCAATGATACTTCTTTAGCCAACATGAAGGTTTCGTCGTCGATTGACAATTTTTCGCGAATGCGTTGAATTACGAAACATTCATGTATGTCGATATTCCCGTCGGCGTTGGCCATTTCGATGAGTATGCTTGCAAATGCTATTTTTTGATTGGAAGTGAGCATGAGTTTCTTTATTATATATAGTGTGTAGATTTTTTTCGCTTTATTGACTACAAAAATAAGGAATAATACTGAATTAGTGATAAAGATTTGCCGAAAAGTTAACGATTTCGTATATTTGCATAACTATAAATTTGATAAACCATTAACATTTATAATATGAAAAGATTTAAGAAAACCTTAGTGGCTGCGCTGATGGCAATGATTGCCCTTGGTGGCGTGGCTCAAACTGCAAAGAAACACGAGTTTAGAGGTGCTTGGATGCACATTATCGGTCAGAAGCAATATGCTAACATGACTCCAGAAGAAACTCGCAACTATCTCGTTTACCAACTCAACGAACTGAAAGCCAGCGGTGTGAATGCCGTGATTTGGCAAATTCGCCCACAGGCCGATGCTGCCTACCCAAGCAAACTGGAACCCTGGACACGCTGGATTAGCGGCACCGCAGGTGTGGCACCAAGTCCGGTATGGGACCCATTGCAATTCATGATTGATGAATGTCACAAACGCGGCATGGAACTGCACGCATGGATTAACCCTTATCGCGTGACCAGTGGCAAAGACGACAAACCAGCAGAAGGCCATGTGTATTACCAACACCCCGAATGGTTTTTAAAATATGCTGATGGCAAACTCTATTTCGACCCAGCCCTTCCTGAAAGCCGCAACTTCATCGACAAAGTGGTGCGCGACATTATCGGCCGCTACGATGTGGACGCCATCCACATGGACGACTATTTCTACCCTTACCCTGTGACCGGCGTGGACTTCCCCGACGATGCATCATGGGAAAAATACGGCAAGGGCCAAGGATGGACCGACAAGGGAGACTGGCGACGCCACAATGTGGACTTGCTTATTGAACAGCTACACAACACACTGCAAGAAGTGAAGCCATGGGTACAATTGGGTATCAGCCCATTCGGCATCTGGCGAAACAAAGATAACGACCCACGCGGTAGCGAAACCAAAGGTCTACAATGCTACGATGCCCTCTATGCCGACTGCCCCAAGTGGACAAAAGAAGGTTGGGTGGATTATATGGTGCCTCAACTCTATTGGGAACAAGAACACCCACGTGCAAACAACGAGATATTGATGAAATGGTGGAATGGCGAAACTTATGGAAGAGGCATGTATTACGGCTACTCTGTAAGCAATGTGATGACCCACAAAGACACCCGCGACAGCACCATCGACAATCAACTTGGCGAAAAGTTGGAACTTCAACGCAAACTCGAAAATGTGACAGGCGTGGTATGGTGGCCAGGCTACACCGTAACCAACAACTATAAGAATGTGGCCGACAAATTGAAGAAGAAATTTATGGCTGCACAAGCACTTCCACCCGTGTATACATGGCTCGACAACAAGGCTCCAGAAGCAGTGAGCAAACTGAAAGCAGAAAAATCGTGCTGCGAAACCGTGCTGAAATGGACCGCTCCAAAAACAAACGACGACATGCAGAAGGCAGTTCGCTATGTGGTATACCGCTTCAAAGTGGGCGAACCAGTGGACGTAAACAAGGCTGAAGCCATCGTGGACATCACCGGCGAAACCTGCTACCACACCCACGGCACATTGAAAGGCAAATATGTGTATGCTGTGACTGCTGTGGACCGCTGCAACAACGAGTCGGCGCCAGTGAAGGTGACAGTGGAAATCACAAAATAGACTGATTTGTACGACAAGAAGCAATGAGAAAAATTTGGCGCATTTTGGCATTGGTCACCATGCTTGCAATGGCAAGCGTGAGTGGACAAGCACAGTGGAGCAAACTCTACAAGATGTATAAAGCCGCGTCGGGAGCCTACAAGGCATATAAAGCCTACAACCTCACCGACAAGGAACTTGCAGAATATGCCCGCGAAAGCATGAAAGTGATGGATGCCCAAAACAAGGTGTGCAGCACCAGTAATGCATACGCCAAACGATTGCAGAAGATTACGAAAGGCCTCACCAGCATCAATGGCACAAAACTGAACTTCAAAGTTTATGCCGACAACGAGACCGCCAATGCCTTTGCATGCCCCGACGGGAGCGTGAGAGTGTACTCAAGACTTATGGACATCATGACCGATGAAGAAATTCTCGGCGTGATAAGCCATGAAATCGGGCATGTGGCCTGCAAGCACTCCTTGAAAGAATACAAAGCTGCGCTCTATGCCTCAGCAGCTCGCGACGGACTGAGCATGGGCGACGGCACGATTGCAGAAATTGCCCAAAGCAGCCTCGGAGAACTTGCCGAAGGACTCGTAAACGCCAAATATTCTCGCACACAGGAAAGCGAAGCCGACGATTTCGGCTACAAGTTTCTGAAAAGCCACGGAAAGAATCCGTGGTATATAGCCATGTCGCTCCAAAAGTTGCTTGACTCGCAAAAAGGCGGCACAAGCAACAAATACGCCCGCGCACTGGAAACCATGTTTTCGACCCACCCCGATTTGCAGAAGCGTGTGGAAAAGTTGAGTGCGCGAGCCAAAAAAGACGGCTTCAAGAAACCATAGGCTGCAGCTGATTCGATATAAAAAAAGGCATCTCTGACTGGAGATGCCTTTTTTGCTACAGCATTCATTGACAAGATATTGCTGAAGCAATGGTGAAATTCATGGTCTACTACTCATACGAATAAAATCTGTGTGTCTTTCTATTGTTCTGTGTGTTCGTCTTGTATTAAAATTATATGTGTGTGAAGGAGTTCATTTCCTTTTTACGATGCAAAATTAGACACTGACTGGGCAAGATATTGGCACTGGTTTGTCAAAAAGTGCAAAATACGGAATCGGGCGATTTTTATGACTGATTCTTGTACACTTTTGACAAATTCCGTAATTTTGTGGTTGCATGGTGACTAATTCCACTTCTGCATAAAACCAACTGATGATATGACAATACGAAAAACAATGTTAGCCCTGGCAATTGCCTTTGCCCTACCCAACCTCAGCTCCGCCCAATCAAAAGCCAAAGAATTGGGCATGGGCCACTTGAGCATAGAGGTGACCAAAGCAGAAAACCGAGAGTATTCATTCACCGACAAAAAATCGGGCTTTTGGTATGGTCGCACCCATCAAGACGACGCCATCGACTGGTATGCTGGTTGGAACATTGCCAAAAAACGTGTTCTTTCCGACTACCAAATCCTCGTTGACGGAAAGCCTCTGAAGCGCTCAGAAGCCACAAAAGTGACAGTCACCCCCATGTCGCTGACTCGCGAGTGGGGAAATGCCAGCGAAGCGCTTTTGCTCCTCGACTACAAGCCCATCATTCTCGTGATGGCGGTGGTGAAAGATGCACAAGAAGTGGGCATCAAACTCAAGTTCCCTGAAGAAGCCGACACAAGCATGGTGCATGTGTATTCACTATTCAATGGCGCACCTCTCCAGAAAAAGGGCGACACATGGATTGACTCGCCCAAAAACTGCGGATTCGTTCTCGCCTATGGCACAAAAACCGAAGCCGACGAACTGGTAGCATACTTCAATGCAAACACTCAACAACTGCTATTGGGACGCGCCCAACGAATGCAACAATTGATGGAAACCAACAAAACCAAGAGCAACTTGCCAGAACTTGACAAAGCGCTGGGTTGGATTACGCTCACAATGGACGAGCTCATCACCGAGCAGCAAGGCAAAGGCATTTACGCAGGTTTACCCTGGTTTAACGAATACTGGGGTCGCGACATGTTTATCGCCATGCCCGGTGCGACACTCGTTACCGGACAGTTTGACTACACAAAAGAAATACTGAAAGACTTTTCAAAATTTCAGGACTGCGACACAAATTCGCCCACATGCGGACGCATTCCAAACCGTGCAAACCCAGAGGGCATTCTCTACAACACCGCCGACGGCACACCTCGCTTCGTGATTGAAGCGGAGGAACTGTTGGAGTACAGTGGCGACAAAACATTCTTGAACGACATCTACCCTTCAATCGTGCTCAGCACGGAACAAAGTTTGCTCCATCACACCGACGAGCGTGGCTATCTGATGCACGAAGACGCCGACACATGGATGGACGTGAAGCGCAATGGTATACCCGGGTCGCCTCGCGGCAACCGTGCCAACGATATCCAATACCTATGGTGGAAACAACTCACCGCAGCTTCGCATCTTGCCATGCTGATGAACGACAAAAAGCATGCTAAAACGTGGCAAGAAGCCGCTGAAAAAGTGGCGAAAAACTTTGAAACCGACTTCTGCGACAAGGAAAACATACTGATTTATGACCACTTAAATGCCGATGGCAGTCCCGACCTGCAATTCAGACCAAACCAACTGTTCTGCTTCGACCTCATCAAAGACGAATCATTCAAGCAAAAGGTGACGCGCAGATGCTGGGAAGAGCTGGTGTATCCATGGGGTGTGGCATCGCTTGCACAAACCGACCCACAATTCCATCCACAGCACGAAAACTGGCATTACTATCACAAAGACGACGCTTACCACAACGGCACCATCTGGCTGTGGAACAATGGTATAGCCATGCAACGAATGATAGAATACGGCCAGAAGGAAATGGCTTGGCAACTGTTTAAGAACATGAACCGCCAAGCACTGCACGAAGGTGCGGTGGGAAGCCTGAGCGAAAATGCCGATGCACATCCTCGCGAAGGCAAGCAATGGGTGGACCGAAGCGGCACATTCCTCCAGGCATGGAGCAATAGCGAGCACCTTCGCGTGTGGTATCAGTATTTCTTGGGAATCCGCCCCGATTTGATGAACGGCACTGTGGTGGTAGAGCCTCGTCTGCCGAACGAGATTACCGACCTCGACACCAGCATGCCTATTGGTGGGGGACGCGTCAACTACAAGTTCCACAACGGGAAATTCGACATCACCCTGGAGGACCTTCCGGGCGTGAAACTTGACTTAAGAATAGCAAGCGAACAAGAACAAAAAGCCGCAGAAGAGAATCCACTGCTGAAAGGCGTGAAATTCTGTATGCCTCACCCTCTTAAGCACTACCCTTGCTTTGACAAGTACTACGACCCACCTTTGACCTACTAAGCAAAAAAAATGCAGTCGGTCGGAGCGTAAATGCTTCCCCGCCTTCTCGAGAGATGGGCGGGGTGGGCAATGCTGTGGGCAGAGTAGTAGAGGAAAAGAATTGCATAGTTTATTTATAATTAATAACTTTGTAGTCTCTACTGAAAAAGGGCGTTTTAGACCATTTGGAGAGGATTTTAAAGGTATATTACGGCATTTTTGACTCTTCCCAAAAAGAGGAAATGCCTTGATAACTTTTTTTAATACAAATAAAAGTAGCGGAAATAAACTTTTTGAGATGGATTTGTTCAAATGGACGGCTACCAAGAATGTGGCTATTTTATTGATAAATCCGTAATAAGACAACGAGATGAAGAAATCAATTTATGATATGCTTAGCCGTAAAGGCGTGCTTCCTGTGAGCATGCTCACTGCCTACGACTATCATACCGCTTGCACCATCGATGAAGCAGGAATCGACATGATACTCGTGGGCGATTCTTTGGGCAACGTGATGCTCGGTTATGAGAACACTTTGGCTGTGACCGTCGACGATATGATTCATCATGGCAAGGCCGTGTGCCGCGGTGCAAAAAATGCTCTTGTGGTGGTGGACATGCCTTTCATGTCGTACCAGACATCGGTGAGCGACGCGGTGGCCAACGCAGGCAGAATCATGAAAGAGACCAACTGCCAAGCAGTGAAACTTGAAGGCGGTGCTGAATATGCCGACCGCATCAAGGCTATTGTACAAGCTGGCATTCCTGTGGTGGCACATATTGGCCTCACTCCACAATCGGTGAATATGCTTGGAGGCTACAAGGTGCAAGGGAAGACCGTGGAGGCAGCACAAAAGCTCATTGACGACGCAAAAGCAGTGGCTGAAGCGGGCGCTTTCGCCATCACACTCGAATGTGTGCCTGCAGCTCTCGCCAAGAAAGTGACAGAAATGGTGCCAGCATTGACCATCGGCATCGGCGCCGGAAAGGACTGCGACGGCCAGGTGCTTGTGTATCAAGACATGCTTGGCTACACCGATGGCTTCACCCCAAAATTCGTAAAGAAATTCGCAAATCTGCACGAAGTGATGCTCGAGGCATTCAAGCAATACAAAGAAGAGTGCGAGCAGCGCACTTTCCCTGCTCAAACCAACACATTCACCATCAGTGAAGAAGTGCTTGAAAAATTATATTAACAAGTTATTACTATAATAAAACCACACAACATGAAAGTTGTAAAAACAATAAAGGAAACAAGAGAAATCGTAGCTGCATGGCGAAAAGAAGGTCTCACCGTTGGGCTCGTGCCAACAATGGGCTATCTTCATGAAGGTCACCAAAGTTTGATTGCAAAATCAGTGAGCGAAAACGACCGCACCGTGGTATCTGTGTTTGTCAACCCTATTCAATTCGGTCCTAACGAAGACCTCGAGGCCTACCCTCGCGATCTTGAACGCGATATGCAATTGGTGGAAGCCACTGGTGGCGACTTGATTTTCAACCCAGAGCCAAGCGAAATGTATCCATCACATTTCACTTCATTTATTGACACCACCGAAACCACAGAACTGCTCTGCGGTGCTGTGCGCCCCATCCACTTTAGAGGAGTGTGCACCGTGGTTGGCAAACTTTTCAACATCGTTCGTCCCGACCGCGCTTACTTCGGCCAGAAAGACGCTCAGCAATTGGCCACTATTCGCCGCTTTGTGCGCGACCTTGATTTCGATATTGATATTGTGCCATGCCCAATCATCCGCGAAGACGACGGTTTGGCAAAATCAAGCCGCAACACCTATCTTAACGCAGAAGAACGCCAAGCAGCCTTGATTCTTTCAAAGAGTTTGGCACTCGGTAAGAAAGCGATTGAAGAAGGCGAAAAGGATGCAAAGAAGGTGATAGAAATTATCAAGAGCAACCTTTCAACCGAGCCACTGGCACGCATCGACTATGTGGAAGTGGTAGACTTTGAAAATATACAGCGCGTTGACACCATCGCCGGCGAAACACTTGTTGCAATTGCCGTGTACATTGGCAAAACCCGCCTCATCGACAACTTTATTATTGGATAACGACAGAACTTCAGAAAATGGAAATTACACTTCTGAAAGCAAAAATACACCGTGCAGTGGTTACACAAGCCGACTTGAACTATGTGGGCAGCGTGACCATCGACACCGACTTGCTTAAAGAATCAGGCATTTTAGAATATGAGAAAGTTCAAATCGTGGATATCAACAATGGTAACCGATTTGAAACCTATACCATCGCTGGCGAAGCGGGGTCGGGAATTATCTGCTTGAACGGCGCAGCTGCAAAGTGCGTGAATGTGGGCGACAAGGTGATTATCATGGCTTACGCCAATATGACTCCCGATGAAGCCCAAAGCCACAAACCGATGGTGCTCTTTGTGGACGAAAACAACAAAATTGTGCGTAAGGCCAACTACGAAAAGCATGGCCTACTCTGCGACCAATAATCTGCTTACACCTCAACACATCAATATCACCGAGATATGCTTAAAGGTAAAACCATCGTACTGGGCGTGACTGGCAGCATTGCCGCCTACAAAATTGCAAACCTTGCTTCCATGCTCGTGAAGCAAAGGGCCACTGTGCATGTGATTATGACGCGCAATGCCTGCAACTTTATCACCCCCACCACCTTTGAAACGCTCACTGGCAACAAATGCATAGTCGATACCTTCGACCGCAATTTTGAATTCAATGTGGAGCATGTGTCGCTGGCAAAATTGGCCGACCTGTTTCTGGTGGCGCCAGCCACTGCCAATGTGATTGGAAAAATGGCACACGGCATCTGCGACGATATGCTCACCACCACCGTGCTGGCTACAAAGGCAACGAAACTCGTGTCGCCCGCAATGAACACCAACATGTGGGAGAATCCAATTCTTCAAGACAATTTGAAGACGCTGAAGCACTATGGGTTTGAAATCATCGAGCCTGCTTCAGGCCGACTGGCATGCGGTGATACAGGAAGCGGGAAAATGCCTTCAGAAGATGTGCTGATGAGCCACATCCTGCTTCACTTGGGCAAAGAAAAGGACCTTGACGGCAAGAATGTGCTGGTCACCGCCGGCCCAACCCAAGAAGCCATCGACCCTGTGAGATTCATCACCAACCACTCAAGCGGGAAAATGGGATATGAGCTTGCAAAAATGGCAAAATTACGTGGTGCAAATGTCACTCTCGTGTCGGGGCCGGTGAATATTGAGCCATTTATGGGAGTGGACTTGGTGAAGGTGAAGAGTGCAGCAGAGATGTGCGAGGCGGTGACTTCACGCAGCGAAGGAAGCGACATCATAGTGATGTGCAGCGCTGTGGCCGACTACACCCCGCTCAACTATTCTGACCAAAAGGTGAAGAAATCTGACAACGATTTGTCGATTCCTTTGACACGCACCACCGACATACTACAGACGCTCGGCGAGAAGAAGCCCAACGACCAAATGCTGGTGGGTTTTTCGATGGAAACAGAAAACTTGATTGAGAATTCTCGCAAAAAACTCACAAAGAAGAATGCCGACCTCATTTGTGCCAACACTATAGGCGGGAACGAGACAGGATTTGCAGTCGACACCAACAGAGTGACACTCATCTCAGAAAAAGAGGTGAAGGAACTGCCACTCTGCACCAAAGAAGAAACTGCCGACCTCATTCTTTCATACATCATCAAACTTCAGAAAGAGAAATAAATAGGATGCGTCTACTCGTTGACATAGGAAATTCAACCACTGTAATTGCCGTGGCTAATGCTGACGGAAGCATTGAAAGCACATGGCGATTTAAAACCCAGAAAAACGGCACCGCTTTTTTCTTCCGCACCGAAATTCTGGAAGGCCTGAATCCCCGCAGCATTTCTCCTGAGAAAATTGAGGCAGTGAACGTTTCGTCGGTTGTTCCTGAAGTAAAGGAAGAGTTTTCAGAAGCCATCATTTCCATTACAGGTCATGCTCCCCATTATTTCAATGTAGAAGATGCCAAAAAGGTGATTAGCATTGATGTGGATTCGCCAGCCCAGTTGGGTAACGACCGCGTGGCCGATGCCATCGGGGCAGTGGCTTGCTACGGAGCACCCGCCATCGTATTCGACCTTGGAACAGCTACCACTGTGGGAGTGATAACAGAAGACAAGTGCTTCCTCGGCGGCATGATTATACCAGGAGTGAAGACATCGTTGGCAGCATTGACATCGAGAGCATCGCAGCTCCCCACCATCAATGTGGAGAAACCTGAGCACATCATCGGCAAAAACACCGTAGAATGTATGCAAAGCGGTGTGGTGTATGGCACGGCATCGATGTTGGATGGAATCATCGACAGGATTCTTCCCCTTTTCAACAACAAAGAAGTGAACATTGTGGCCACAGGAGGCATGTCAAAACATATCGCCCCACACTGTAAGCACCATATCCATGTGGAGCCACACTTGCAATTCAAAGGAATATTCCACGCCACAAAAGCATTATGAAGATAGTAATCATCGGTTCAGGTAATTTGGCAACGCATCTTAGCGCTGCGCTACATGGCGCCGGAGAAGAGATTCTGCAAGTGTGCAGTCGCACACTTGAACATGCACAAGCGCTCGCCGAGCGACTCGGTTGCCAAGCCATTTGCTCACTGGAGGGAATAGCGACAGATGCCGATGCCTATATTATCGCCATCAAAGACGACGCCATTGCCGATGTGGCATCACAAATAGCCCCGCGCATGAAGCATGGCGTGGTGATGCACACCGCTGGCAGTGTGCCCATGAATGTGTTTGAATACACTTCAAAGCGATATGGCGTGCTCTACCCTATGCAGACTTTTTCAAAAAATCGCGAAGTGGATTTCAAAAGCGTGCCATGCTTTATTGAAGCATCCGACAGCGAAACGCTGAAAGTGATCAACGCGCTGGCACAAAGCGTGTGCGACAAAGTGCAGGAAGTGGATTCCAGCAAGCGTAAACGTCTACACCTCGCTGCCGTGTTTGCCAACAACTTCACCAACCATTGCTATCGCTTGGCTGAACGCATACTTCAAGAGGAGAATCTTGATTTCAACCTATTCCTCCCACTCATAGAAGAAACTGCAAAGAAGGTGAAGGACATGAAACCAAAAGACGCACAAACCGGTCCCATGGTGCGCTATGATGTGAATATCATGGACCAACAGATGCAAATGCTTACCGATGAGCGAACGAAAGAAATCTACCGCCTCATGGCCGACAGCATCCACACCGACTACACCCAAGAATAGCATCACCCTCACCTCCAACCAATTAACCATTTTTCAGTAAAAAGGGACGGTTCTTTTTTACTAAATTCCATTGTAAAAAGGGGGCTCATTTACTAAAAATTAGGCAATTTCGTCAATTCTCAGCAAAAGGAATTCTTACCAGCCAGCACCAATCAGTTTTCAGCAGATCACTCATCATCTAACATATTTTTTTAGTAAAAAAGTTACTATGTTTGCAGTCGCAAGCGACTGGGCGGAATAAATTG
>JAUNNJ010000089.1 GCA_030531495.1 Bacteroidales bacterium | reverse complement strand
GGATGTTGGTGGCTATGGCGGGGGCGTTTAGGGTGATGGCGTTGTCTTCGGGTGAGATGTATGCGAGTGGATTTATGCTGCCATACCACACTGTGGATTTGTCAATTACTGTACAACAAAGTGTGTGGCGGGGGGTGATATAGTTCGGTAAAGCATCTGTTTGAAATAGCCAAGTACTGGTCCATGTCACAGGGAAATGAAGCCGCAGCTTCAAATGTGTCCTTGCATGATAAAATGTGTGAGGCGAGTTTATCAACTGCCTTTCCGTAGAGTTTAGTTGCGTTGTAGTTCATGATAGGTTTTTAAAAAACTATAATTGGGGTAAAGTTACATTACATCATTCTTTGACGCATGTTTTATTATGATAATTTTACTATGAATTGTTGATAACAGCAAAATATATCGCCAGAAACTCGCCAAAAAGCAAAAAGAAAATCGCTAACCATATTGAAAACCAATAAGTTAGCGATTTGATTGGTGATCCGCGTGGGGTTCGAACCCACGACCCCATCCTTAAAAGGGATGTGCTCTACCTGCTGAGCTAGCGAATCTCCGTAAAAGCGATGCAAAGGTAGTACAATTTTCTTATTCGTGCAAACATTTCACGAAAAAAGTGCTGTTTTTTCAATTTCTCTGCCCTATTTGAATGATTTATCAGAGAAAATTTGCCATTCTCCCGCCAGGAGCCTATTGGCAACCCACACCTACAAGCGCTGGAGGATGTAGGGGCGAGGCACGAGCACCTTCATTTTCATATACTGGCCAATGTTGCGAATGAACACGGCCGCTGCACCTTTGTTGTCGTAGGCCTGTGCAATCACACAATATTTCTTTTCTTTGTTGGTGTAGACGATATAGCTTTCAAAGCCTTCGTTTTTCTTGAGGCGGTCGCGATAACTGCGGGCATTGATTACCTGGTCGAACTCTGCCACCACTACGCCAAATTTTTTGGTGTCTTCGTACTTGTCGTCCACCACATTAAAATAAGAGCGGATGAGGCGCACGCTATCACCATTAATGATTTCGGTGGGGCGCATACGGTCGGCCTGTGCCTTGTCATAGAAAGCGCCACCCTGGTTTTCGCGAGTGCGCTCTTTGGCCATATCGTAGGATGCCTTGAAGTTTTCTTCGGTGGTGTGGCAGGCTGTGAACACCATCAGCAGCATTAAGAAATAAAATAAGCGTTTCATATGTATGAACATTATTTTTGTTATCGATAATTAGTCAAGTATTCTGCCATACTTGTGCTCCTTGTCGGGGGCGAGTTCTATCACTTGGCAGCCAGTGATTGCCCCTTCATCGAGGGTGAGCGTGATAAGCGTGCGCACTTTTTGCCAACCCTGTGTGCCAGCAGCACCGGGATTGATGGTAAGCACAGAATAGTAGCGGTCAGGAATCACTTTAAGAATATGGCTGTGGCCACAGACCAGAATTTTGGGCTGAGATATTGTAAGCCGTTGCTTGATGCCTGGCGCGTATCGTCCAGGATAGCCACCAATGTGCGTCATCACCACCTTCACACCCTCCACCACAAAGATTTCGGTTTGTTTGAATCGGCGACGCAAATTCTGACCGTCGGCATTACCCCACACAGCACGGAGAACTGGAGCGAGAGTGGCCAATCGGTCGATTACCTTTTCATTGCCGATGTCGCCCGCATGCCAAATCTCATCGCAATCCTTGAAATGCTCTTCATACCGGTCGTCCCAATACGAATGCGTGTCGCTGATAATGCCAATTTTCTTCATATCATTTTTTTTTTGAAGAATCCTTTTTCTTGTCAGATGACTTCTTCTTTTCGGAAGATTTCTCCTTGGATGACTTCTTTTCGGACTTATCTGATTTTTTGTCCGATGATTTTTTCTTGTCGTCTGACTTCTCTTTTGATGATTTCTTGTCGGACTTGCCAGATTTCTTGTCGGAAGATTTCTTCTTGTCAGACTTATCTGATTTCTTGTCCGACGATTTTTTCTTGTCGTCAGACTTTTCTGTTTCTTTCTTCGCCGAAACGCTTTCCTCCGATTTTGGAGTTTCCTTCGATTTCACTTCTGTTTTTTCAGAAGTTGCAACCGCGGCTGGATCTGCGCTACCCTTTTCGTCGGCACCCTTCGCATCTGTGAGCGAAGACTTGTCGGGAGCTGGCTCTTCGGTTTTCTTCTCTTCTTTTGGACGAGAGCCATCGGAAGAATAATCATCAGCACCTACGGAGCCACCAGCATTGAGCGACGCGCCCTTTTCATCGGCGTCTTTTACCATAGGCTCAACCGAATTCTTGACGCTTTCATCCTTATTCGCTTCATTTGCAGCGTTTTCCTTAGCCTGCTCTGCTCTCTTTTTATTTTCGGCAAGGGCTGCAATACGCTTGTTCGACACCCTGTTTTCGTCAGCCTCCTTACTCTTGTCGCTTTCCTTGTCGGCATTGCGAGAAGTACGGCGAACCGACTTCTTCACATCCTTTTCATCGGCCACTTTTTCGTCCATAACAGTCACAGGAGCCGCTTGCTGAACAGGAGCGACATCGCCTCTACCGTCGTCGTTCTTTTGCGGAGTTGGCTGTTCGGGTGCTGGGGCGGGAGATGCTGCAGGTTGAGGAGTGGATGGAACATACGGGATGCCCAATCGTTTAGCCCTCTCGCGGTCGCGCTTCTCTTGCTGCTTCTGTTTTTCCTTTTCCCGCTTTTCGCGCTGCTTCTGCTTTTCTTTCTCGCGTTTTTCGCGTTCTTTTTGCTTCTGCTTTTCGCGCTTAGCCTTCTCTTTCTCGCGCTTTTCTTGTTCGCGAGCCTTCTTCTCTGCCTTGTCGTTTTCGCGTTCTATTTGCTTATCGGTCTTCTTCGAAGCCGCTTTTTTGCGTTCTTCTTCAGTCTTTTGTTTTTCCTTTTCCTTGGCTTCTGCACGCAAGCGAGCAGCTTCTTCCTCTTCCTCAAGAATCTTCTTTTCGCGTTCCACTTGGCGGATAGAGTCTTGGATGGCTTGCATGCGCTTCAAGTCGTCGGCAAATGGTTGGAAATTGGTAGAGAGCACCATAAATTCCGTGCGACGATTCACCTGGTCGGCCGCCGCCTGATTTTCTTTCGAGAGCGTATCGATGTATGCCACGGTGAGCGTGTCGCCAATTGCAAATTGCGGATACAGGTGGTTGATGCGCTTGGTCACCACTTTTGGACGGGTTTCGCCATAGCCTTGAGGTTTCAGACGGGTGGAGTCGATACCATTGGCGATGAGATAATTCACCACCGACTGAGCACGGCGTTGGCTCAACTTCTGGTTATAGGCTTCGGTGCCGACGCGGTCGGTGTGTGCTGCCATTTCAATAGTGACATACGGATTTTCCACGAGAGCGGTAACCATAGAGTCGAGCGCCGCCTTCGATTCTGGGCGCAAGGTGGCCTTATCGAAGTCGTAGAAAATATTTTCAATCACCTGAGGCTTGTTCATCGCCGCCAGCACGAAGTCGACTGTGTATTCAGTGCTTTCCTCCGCCATTTCGCTTTCAAACTCCTGACGGCTGTTGAGATAGCCATTGGCACCAGCCAACATCACATATCTCACGCCGCGTTGCAAGTCGAAGCGGAAACTGCCGTCGGCATTGGCGGCAGCCTTCTGAATGCTGCCATCGTCGCCAACTATGCGAATCACGGCACCCGTCACTGGCTCTTCATCCTTATCGATAACATAGCCCGAAATCCACACTTTCAGGTCAGGCTTTTCGAAACTATAGATGTGGTCATAGCCGCGTCCATCTTTACGGTTACTGCTGAAGAAGCCAGTTTCACCCTTTCCGAAAGTGATACCGAAATCGTCGTCGCTCGAGTTCATGGGCGAGCCCACATTCTCGATAAACCATCGGCCTGATGGCTGAAGAGTAGCACGGAAAATATCCAATCCACCGAAACCAGCATGGCCATCACTCGAGAAATAGAGGATGCTATCGGTGCGGCAGTATGGGAAGCGTTCGTTGCCTGGGGTGTTGATTTGCTCGCCAAGGTTTTCAAGTGTGCCACGACGGTCTTTCAAATTAATGCGCCAAAGGTCGAGACCACCTTGACCACCCGGCATGTCGCTGGTGAAATAGAGGTAGCGTCCGTCGGGACTCACAGCAGGGTCGCCATAGCTTGAGAGCGTGTCGGCGGTGATTTCCACTTTCACTGGAGCGCTCCATTTCGCCTCCGAACGAGAAGACGAATAAATTTCTACTGGCGAAGCCGATTCAGCCTTGCGAACAACCTTTGCCAAATACATCGTGCTGCCATCGGGACTGAACGCCGTGCAACCTTCATCAAACTCGGTATTGAGTTCGCCTTCCACCAGTTCGGGCTTTTGCCATTTGCCCTTGTCGTTCAACTTCGACACGAAAATGTCGCTATTCTTGGTGCCGGTGATTTCACTCTTCTCTTCGCCCGTAGCCTTTTCGTTGCTCGAGGTCCAATAGAGTTGGTCGGCATTCACATCAAGGAACATCGGGCAGAAATCGGCACGACGAGAGTTGAAGAATTTAGCATTCTTCACAATGTAGCGCGACCCCTGCTCTTTCCAGCGAGGAGCCATCTGGCACGCGCGGATGCCCTGCTTGGCTTCCCAACTGTCGGGCACGAGTGCAAGATATGCCTGATAATTGGCGAGCGCTTCCTTCCAGTTTCCCAGCATGTGCTGCGCCTGTGCAAGATAAAGAATCTGGGTGCTGTCGGGATATTCATAGCGGATGGCGTTCTGGAATGCGGCAGCAGCGCGGCTGCTCTGATTCAGGTGCTTATAGCACAAGCCCATCTTATAGGCAACTTCGCCACGCAGCCAACGATCTTCTTTCTTGGTGTATTTGTTGTAGAGTTTGCGATAAATCTTTTCGGCGCCGAAATATTCGCCACGGTCGTAAGCCTCGTCGGCATCACGCATCTTGGCCGTCTTACAGCCCGTGAGCCCCACAGCCATCGACCCGATGACCATCGCAACAATGATATATAGAAATTTCTTCATAAGTGTGCACAACTTGAGCAAGCGACCCATTGGCCACCGCTATTTAATACAATAAACGCACCGCTCCCCATTTTATTGCATTTACATTAATTATTTAGAAAAATCGCCCCACATCAGCGCAGCAATACCCCCACAAAAATTGGTCTTCCCATAGCAATTTTGCCTCAGTGAAAGAAAAGCGGGAATAGCAATCTCCTGTTGATTACGTTTTTCACAAACACAGAATCTGGCAAGAATAGATCAAAAAAAAAGTTGCTATATATATTTCCCTTGTCCATTTTGTGCGCTCGAAAGAGCGTTTTTTGTTCGCGTCAGCGGTTTTTCTTCGAGGTGGATAGACAGCAGGCGTGCGAGAGCGCGACTGTGGGAGTGGAGCGGAAGCGAGCGCAGAAAGCGAGCTTTCGGAGGTCGTTGCCGATTCGCTCGCAAGAGGGCTCAGTCCTCCTGTCTATCCACCACGACTTTTTGACTTTATCCGTTCCAACATGCCTGTATGGTTCTTGAACTGTTCATCTATCGTGGACGCAATTTCGCACTATCCCCATCTTTTTTTCTTTGAACCCAATTTTGCCAAATTTCTGTAAAAAATATTCTGTTGAAATATTTGCTAATTATAACATTTGTGGTAATTTTGTAGACATGAAAGTACAATTCGCAAGCGACATACATTTGGAATTTCCCGACAACACGCGATGGTTGAAGGAGAATCCGCTCGAAGTTACGGGCGACATCCTCGTTTTGTCGGGCGATATGCTCATATTCGGAAGTGACTGCATGGAGACACATCCATTCATCGACTGGTGCTCAAAGCACTACAAGCACACTTTCCTTGTTCCCGGTAACCACGAATACTACAATGGTGCCGACATCACCAACACGCTGAACGAATTCGAATTCCCGATTCGTGACAATGTAACTTACTGCAACAACCACAGCGTGGTGGTGGACAATGTGGAATTCTTTTTCACCACACTTTGGACCAATGTGACACCAAAAAGCGAAATGCTGGTGCAACGCGGCATGACCGACTGCTACCGCATTCAGCACGGACATCGCTTCCTGCTGGCTCGCGACTATAAAAAGCTTCATAAGCTGTGCCTCGACTGGCTCACAAAAGCATTGGCAGTATCCACAGCCGAGAAGAAAGTGGTGGTCAGCCACCACTGCCCTGTCATGGCAGAAGACCCGGCATTTGCAGGCAACGGGCTCACAGAGGCCTTCATCGTTCCATTGGAAGAATATATCGAAAACAGCAACATCGACCACTGGGTGTTTGGCCACACGCACTACAACGGTGCCAACGGCATGAAGGTGGGCCACACCACAATGCACACCAACCAGGTGGGCTATGTGAAAGACGGTGTTTGCAAAGGTTTCGACCACGCTGCGGCTTTTGAAGTGTAACCTCTTCGCACCATCATTGCAATGACTGCAACCGTAGCCCCTCCATCCCGCACCTATCATTCTATCGACCTGCTGAAAGTGGTGGCCGCCTTGCTGGTGGTCGCTATTCACGCACGCCCCTTCGAAGGCGACACCTACCCGCTGTTTATCAGCCTGTTTTCACGCATGGCTGTGCCAGTGTTCTTTGTGGTGAGTGCCTTCTTTTTCTTTCGAAAAAATCCCACTTCGACGGCGCTCAAACACTACCTCAAACGAATGGGACTGCTTTACGCGTTCTGGTTTGTGGTCGAGGCATATTTCACTATCGATGCAGCTTTCTTCGCTCACGACTGGAGCACGGGGAAAGCGCTTGCCATATTCTTACGCAACGCCGTTCTCAACTCCACATTCTCGGGCTCGTGGTTTATCATGGCGCTGATGATTGGCATCCCTGTGGTGCACTGGCTGGGCCGACGGATTTCCTCGTGGGCAATATTCGCCATCGGATTGGCGCTCTATGTGCCCATTGTGGCTACCACCAACTACTACAACTATTTGCCAACAAGCGCACAAAGCATCACCGACTCGGCGCTGAAAGCATTAGGATATTACCACAACAGTTTCTTGGCAGCACTCGTGTTTTGCGCCATGGGCAAACTCATTGCAGAGTATGAGCAAACCATCGCCGAATGGAAAGGATGGACTTCCACTGCACTGGTGCTTCTCTGCGCCGGTGGTGCAGCATTGGAAGTGGCTGGGCATAATGCCCGATTCGACGATTGCTACTTTATGCTCGTCCCCACCACTGCCGCCATCGTGATTTGGGTGCTTCAGCACGAAGTGAACAGGAATCTGCCCTATCAATACCTACGAAATTTCAGCACCATCACCTATTTCTCACACTTCATTTTCGTGTGGTTTCTCACGGGAAAAGGATTTTTCACGCCCATCGTCACCTATTTCGTGATTGTGGCGCTCTGCATCATCACCACCCTGATTCTCCGCCGCTTGGCACGCCACATCCCCTTCCTCACCTACGCCTACTGATTCCATTTCCCCCCACGACCTATAGGGAATATTGAAAAAAAACACAAAAAAAACGGACTGATGGTGTAGTAATTCGTGGGCGATTTGCGTTTATAGTGGTGTAAGAACAAAAAATCAGTAACATTTCAAATGGAACAACTTGAAATAGAATTTACAAATCTCGTGAAGGAGTACAAAAGCACCGTCTACACCGTGTGCATGATGTTTGCCGACGACCCTGACGAGACCGACGATTTGGTTCAGGAGGCACTCATCAACCTCTGGAAAGGTTTTAAAAGCGCCAGAGAGATTACCAAGACATGGGTATGGCGCGTGACGATGAACTCCTGCATCAGCATCGACCGAAAGACAAAGAAAAAGAAAGCCACGGAATGTGCACTCACCATTGCTCACGAAAATGTGATGCACAGCGACAAGGATGGGAAAAACGCGAACGTGAAGAAACTCTATCAGCGCATCCACGCACTCAACCCATTCGACCGCGCAATAGTGATGCTGTGGCTGGAAGGGATGCCTTACGACGAAATCGGTGAGGTGATTGGCATATCAGCAAAGAATGTGTCGGTGAAATTATTCAGAATTAAAGAACAACTTAAACAAATGAACTAACATGGAAAATCATAACAATTTCGACGATTTGGGATTTGAGGAAATGCGCCAACAGATGGCGGAACTGAAACAGCAGCTCGACAATCAGATTCATGTGAATGAAGAACGCCTGAAAAAGGATGTGATTAAAAACTCAGAGAGAATCAACAGTTTCGGCTCATGGATGCTTTTGGGGGGCATTGCCGCCGCAATTTTAGTGCCCACAGGATTCTACTATATGTATGGCTTCTCCATTCTCTGCTGCGTGGTCACATCGCTGATGGTGATTTGTGACGCTTCGTTCGACTACTACAATGCACACCGCATCAAGAAGGCCGACCTCACAAACAAGAACTTCAGCGAAGCGCTCCACACACTCGTGGCCATGAAAAAGAGCCATCGTACATCATTTGCTGTTGGGCTGACTTGCCTTGTGCCTATGATTTTCTGGTGGGGTTATGAACTCTACCACACCCCCTTCTTCGACAAAATGCCTGCCGACGTTGCAGAAATTGGCAGATGGTCGATTATCGGTGGCGGTGCAATTGGTGCCATTATCGGCCTCATCATCGCTATTCGCCTCTACAAGAAACAAGGTAACAATATCAATCAACTTATCGAGATGGTTGAACAAACTCAAGAATAACCACCACTATGGAAGGCAGAAAACTCACCATCAACCTGAAAAAGGCTAACACATTCAGCATCGTTCTTTTTGTTAGCACCGCTTTTGTGGCACTTGTTGCAACAAAGTTGATATGGGGCGAAGCATTCAATGTAAAGAGCGTAATCAATCCCATTATGCCACCAGAAAGCGATGCAGAACAGAAAGGCGCACTCGTCGTTTTGCTGAAAACAGCCTTACTTATTGGCTTATTGATCGGCGGTATCGTGGTGCACGAACTCATTCACGGCATCACTTGGGGTATGTTTGCGCCAAAGGGTTTGAAAAGCATCAGTTTTGGAGTGATGTGGAAATTACTCACCCCATATTGCCATTGCGACGAGCCAATGATTATCCGCCATTACATTTGGGGCGCACTCACGCCACTCATTTTCCTCGGCATCCTTCCACTTATTGGCGGCATTGCATTCGCCGACCCCAACAGCCTCGCATTTGGCATCATCTTCACATCTGCAGCTGCAGGCGACATAATGGTGGTGTGGCTGCTCCGCCACGAAGATGCCTTCTCCGAGGTACTCGATCATCCATCGGAAGCAGGTTGCATCGTTTACGACAAAAAACACTGATTCGTAAGCAATATACACACAAAGAAATCAGCAACTCCCGCATCGGCGAAAGTTGCTGATTTTTATTTTTTAGTATCGCGTTAGGCTTATTGCAGTTTTGCGAGGGCAGCTTTGATGCGAGTGGCAGCCTCAACGATGTTTTCATCGCTGGTGGCATAACTTAAGCGAATGTGACCAGGACAAGAGAATGCATCGCCGCTGACGGTGGCCACATGGCCCTCGTTGAGCAGATACATTGCCAAGTCGTTGGCATCACGAATCACCTCGTCGCCAGCCTTCTTGCCAAAGAAAGAAGTAACGCCAGGGAACACATAGAATGCGCCATCAGGCTGATTCACATCAAGGCCGGGGATTTCGCGAAGGAGTCCCACAATGAGATTGCGACGGCGTTCGAATGCCACACGCATATCTTCCACACATTGTTGCGAGCCAGTGTAGGCCACTTCTGCCGCCTTTTGAGCGATAGAAGAAGCGCCGCTGGTGTATTGACCTTGGAGTTTGTTAATGGCCTTAGCCAACCAAAGTGGAGCTGCCACATAACCGATACGCCAACCGGTCATCGCATAGGCTTTCGACACACCATTGATGATGCACACGCGGTCTTTCAGCTCCTCGCAGCGAGCGATAGAGAAATTGCCGCCTATGTAGTTGATGTGCTCATAGATTTCGTCGGCGAGCACCATCACCTGTGGATATTTTGCAAGCACAGCTGCCAATGCACGGAGTTCGGCTTCGTTGTACACGCTGCCGGTTGGGTTACTTGGCGAGCAGAGAATCACGAGTTTTGTCTTTGGAGTAATGGCAGCCTCGAGTTGTTCAGGAGTCACCTTGAAGTTTTGAGCCATAGTAGTAGGCACTTCCACGCTCTTGCCGCCAGCAAGAATCACCATCTGAATGTAGCTCACCCAAGCAGGAGTTGGAATCACCACTTCGTCGCCAGGGTTCACGATGCTCATCACCACATTGGTAAGCTCATGCTTGGCACCATTACCCACCACGATTTGTTCGGGAGCGAAATCCACGCCATTCTCGTTTTTCAACTTTTCGCTGATAGCCTTGCGAAGCGAGAGGTAGCCGGGCACAGGGGTGTAGAAACTGAAATTCTGGTCGATAGCTGCTTTGGCAGCATCCTTGATGTGGTCGGGAGTGGCGAAATCGGGTTCACCCACCGAGAGGTTTATCACATCTACACCTTGAGCCTTGAGCTCTTGACTTTTTTGCGACATGGCCAAAGTGGCCGAAGGAGAGAGCGCTTGAATGCGATCAGAAACCATGTTACTCATATTCTGAAAAAACTTTAATAATTTCTTAGTATCAATTTTGCCACCGCCCCACATGAAGCAATAGACTATACAAAATTACGCTTTTTTTTTCGCCAATTCAAACACCGCCAGCAATAAAACAAAAAAACTGACGAAAAACACCGACAACCAGGGCAAACGCATCAAAATTTGTCAAACCCAAAAGTCGTCGCCGACGACTGATTATGAAAAAACACCACGCAAGCGAGTAGAGCGAAGCGATACGAAGCGCAGCTTGGTGATATAGGCGCCCACCTCATGTTAGCCTCGTAGAGCTTCGGTTTTGCCTCAACACTCGCAAGCTATATTCGGCGTCAATCGGGTTCAAAGCGGATATAATCGGTGTGTTTTTTGGGGAATCAACAGGTCAACAAGTCTAATTTCTAACTTCTAACTT
>JAUNNJ010000088.1 GCA_030531495.1 Bacteroidales bacterium | reverse complement strand
TACATCAGGGCACAAAAAAAGGGTGCATCAGAATTTTGATACACCCTCTTTTTTAATGGTATTTTATGAGGCATTGGTGAATATTGCACCATGCACCATTTGTTTAAATTCGCTGCCGTTTATTTGTGCGTCAGAGAACGCTTAGTCGCTCAACTTGCGGATGAGGTCGTACCACACACTGACAATAGCGGCAAATGCACTACCAATGAGGCTGAAAGCGATTGTGTGGGAGATCGGCTTTGTGACCATGATGAAATTGAAGCATAGCATCAATACAAAAATGGTAACAAAATTGAAGAGCAGCTTTTTAATAGTCTTCTTTGCCGTGCCTTGTGTGGTGAGGATGACGGTTTGGCTTATGCAAAATGCAATTAAAGTGGTGGCTACTGCAACCAGCACATATTCCAAGATGTCATTATCTGTGATGATTCCAGTCACAGCGATGATAAAGCCAAGAGACAGTAATGACCAATAGACAGCAATTGATGTTCTCTTTCCGAATCGCTTCATTTTATGAATGTTTAGAGTTCGTCGGCAGCGTAGAGGAATTGGAAGTGTGGCTGCTCGTAGTCGAAAATTTCGTCGTCACGGAAGAAACGCTTCAATTCCACTTGTGCAGTTTCGAGTGAGTCGCTTGTGTGAACAATATTTTCTTGGAACGACATGCTAAGGTCACCGCGGATAGTGCCGGGTGCTGCTTTGCGGCCGCTGGTGGCACCAGCCATTTGGCGAACTACTTCCACAGCGCCAACTCCCTCGTAGCAACACACGATTACGGGTGTAACCATCATAGCGTCTTTTAGTTGCTGGAAGAAAGGCTTGCCTGCATGTTGGGCATAGTGTTCGCTCATTTGTTTATCGGTGAGTTGGCACATCTTCATGCCGGCAAGGCGCAGCCCTTTTTGCTCAAATCTTTTAGTTACTTCGCCCACCAAGCCTCTTTGAAGGCATGAAGGCTTTAAAATTACTAATGTTTTCTCCATTGAATGATTATGTGTAGATGAAAAATACGATTTCAGAATGCAAAGTTAATACTTTTCTCGCTAACTAATCGGCTCCAAAAAGTTTTAAATTCAGTAATGCTTATAAATTGCTTGCTTTGTAGTCAATTCTGAATTCTCGAGATTTTAAAAGTTGTAGATGTAGTGTTCTATTTCTGTTCGTCAGCCAAATCGTTTTTGTGCCAAAGAATGGCAATAAACACCAAAAAGTATCCTGCCAAGCATACGATTGGGGCCACAATAATACGTCGTGTAGAAAAAATGTTTGGTTCAAATTTAGCAAATGTGCTTGCCGAGCCAGTCATGAGCACAAGTCCTATAACAATTAAAATTAATGAAAACGTGAACAACACATAGTTTACTGGAGAGAATAGTTGTTCGTTATTGCTTGCTGAATTTGTTTTTGAAGTTTTCATATTGTTGAGAATATTTTTTGACTAAAGTTTTTCTTTTGTATTTTTCTGCGATGAATAATGCGTGTTTTAGTGTCCCCATCCATTGTCTTTCAGAGCTTCTTGAACGCTTGTCGCCTAATGACATCTCCCAATTCAGCCACTCTGAAGAACGGAATAATAGATTCGAAACAATTTCATCGGCTTTTTTGACGTCGCTAACGAGATAGTAACATTCTGCCATTGCTAAAGCGTCGTCGGTGTAGGGTACATTGTAGCTTGGGAGTTCTTTTTGCCATTTGTCTGCCACTTTTTTTGCCCGATGAAGAGCTCCATTTTCCAATAAACTGTTTATAAGTATAGACATGAGATATTGATGAATATGTGCCATCCCCATTGCATCATCATCTACATACAAACCTTGTTTTGAAAGTCCACCATATTTGTATTTGTTCATGATGTTGTCGTAAAGTCTCTCAATGTCAATCAGTTTTCCTGCGTTTTCTGGAACAACTCGATAAGCTAACCCTTCAAGCACTAAATGGTCTCGTAAATACGGCAATGTATTGCCCCCGGTATTGATGCTGGTGTAGATTGGACGATTAGCTGGTGTATGTGACAGCATCTCTATTATTAAGAGGTCGCTTTTCGCCAAATGGTTGAGGCCATCAAGAAGTATTGTCATAGAGCGTTGCCCATACTGCAACGTAATGCTGTCGTTGGGTTCAATTGGAACTATTTCATTCGTGCCCTCTGTGTATTGTTTTCTTTCCCATGTGATGGGAAGACTTGGTGAACTGTAGGCAGGGCGTTTTAGTTGGTCGATGTACCAATCGGTTTGTGCATAACTCATGTTGCAGACACGAGCATCTGTACGCACGCCTTCAACCTCCTGGTTATACCATAGGGGAAATGTTTCATTGTCGCCATTCGTGAGGATTATTGGATTCCCTTTGTCTTGCATCGTGTTTAGGTAGTTTGCTCCAAAGTCTCGGCAGATATAGCGATTACTACGGTCATGATCATCCCATGTTTGGCTGACCATTTGAATAGGTACAATTAACGCTATTAGAGCTGTGGCGATAACACAGTAGTTTGTCCTTACAGAGTGTTTCAGTAAGTTGTTCAGTCCTGCAACTCCCATGCCTACCCATATCGCGTAAGCATAGAACGAACCAGCGTAGGCATAATCACGCTCACGTGGCTCCATTGGGGTTTGGTTGAGATAGAGGACGATTGCCAATCCCGTCATAAAGAACAAAAGAGCCACGATGTTCCATTGCTGTTTTCCTCGTTTTCCTCGCCGAATTTGCCAGAGCATGCCTAATATCCCTAGGAGAAGTGGCAGACCATAGAACACGTTTCTGCCTTTATTATTGAGCAAGTCGGATGGCATTTTACTCGTATCGCAGCCCAGCAATAAATCGTCAAACCATTTGAATCCAGTAATCCAATTGCCATGTTCGATATCGCCAAATCCTTGAATGTTATTTTGTCTTCCGACGAAATTCCAAAAAAAGTATCGTAAGTACATGTGGTTTACCTGGTATGAGAGGAAAAAGCGAATGTTTTCGATTTGTGTGGGTAATACCCCGTTTTTGTCTACTTCGTCCATCCATTGTTCGTAGGCTTCAGCATGCCTTGCTGAATGCATTCTGGGAAATAACATATTTTGCCGATAGATGTAATTGCTTCGTCGATCGACTTCTATGTATTTGTCCGCATTGTCGTCGTGTGATTTCTGGTACACTGCTCCTTTGTCGATGGTTTTTGGAACCAAGTATGGCCCTTTAGTTTCATAATCTACTTCACTCGTATACGCAGGCCCATACAGTAATGGTTTGTCGCCATACTGTTCGCGACTAAGGTAACTGGCGAGTGCAAATACATTATCAGGAGAGTTCTCATCCATTGGTGGATTTGCTGACGCTCTAACAAGTATGATTGCATAGCTGCTGTAACCTATCGTGAAAACCATAAAACAAAGGGCAGTTGTTTGCCACCAGCGTTTTTTCGCTATGCGAATCCAAATAATAAATCCTAATGTCAACAAGATTGCATAAGTTATCAGTCCAGCGTTGTAGGGTAGTCCTATGGTGTTGGTCATAAATAGTTCAAACCAACTTCCAATGTTCACTATGCCGGGAATGATCCCGAAGAGGACAATAGCGATTGCCATCACTCCGATGAACAGTGCTCCTGTAGTACGTAATACCGTAACTTTTTTACAGGTTCTGTAGTACACAATGAGAACTATAGGTGGAATACATAGAAGATTCAGTAAATGGACTCCTGTAGAAAGTCCTATAATATAAGAAATCAGGATTAATAGACGGTCGCTTTTTGAGCTTTCAGTAGCCTCTTCCCACTTTAAAATTAACCAGAAAACAAGCGCAGTAAGGAAACTACTAAAGGCATAGACTTCGGCTTCAACAGCAGAAAACCAGAAAGTGTCGCTCCATGCATAGACTAATGCCCCAACTAAACCGCAAGTTTCGATTAGTAGCACTTGGCTTTTCGTAATAAAGGAGTCGGGAAAAGCTAATCGTCGCACAAGGTGCGTAATTGTCAAAAATAACAAAAGGATGCACCCTGCGCTAAGTAGTGCAGATAGAATATTTGCCCAGAGTGCTACTTCTGAAGGGGTGCTTGCAAACATGGCAAATAACTTGGTCATAAGCATAAAGAATGGCGCTCCAGGAGAATGACCAATCTCAAGTTTGTAACCACACGTGATAAATTCAGGGCAGTCCCACAGACTTGCCGAAGGCTCAATGGTAAGGAGGTAGGTGATAGCTGCTATAAGAAATACAATTCCTCCTAAACATCGGTCGATAATAAGAAAATTTCTCTTTTTCATAAGCGCTAAATATTGGTTGTGCGCAAAAATACAAAAGAGAAATTTCAATTGGTGGAAATGCAGTCTGACATTTGCCTGACAATATCCTGATATTTTACTGACTTAAATCTAACTATTTGATTTTTAGTTCATAGCTTTCTCCTCTACAGGACTCGATTTTCAAATTACTATTAGCCTCTATAACAGGTTTAATGCGTTTGATAAGGGTGTATAGAGTGGCACTTGCATCTGGTTTATTGGGCCAAAGATGTTCGCAAATTTCTTGCTTTGACAAAGAATGATCTTGTGAATTCATGAACATTTCCATAAGTGTGTGTTGCATAGGGGTAAGGTGAATTGGGTGTCCTGTTGTTGTCAAAAATTTATGATTAGTGTAGATGATACTGCCATAGTGCAAACCTTTAATGAGAAGTTCGGGTTTAAATCTTCTAATATACCATAAACTGACACTTATCCATAGTAATGCAAGTAAGAAAAGTGCGCTTGAAGCTCTTTGGTCGGATAGCTTGAGAATTGTATAAAAGTTGCAGTTCGCAAGGGCTACCATTTCAGTCTCTTGTTTGCCGTTCTTGTTTACCGTTCTCATTGCGATAGATGCTGTTTCTTTGATCTCCTCAATTGTTAATTTGTCGTGGTAAAAACGAATAGTGTCAGCGCTGACTACATCATTCGGAAGTTGTGCGAGGGTTTTCATCAATGCACTGTTAATATCGTAGGCTATCTTGTTCTCTGTGCTACGATAGCTGCAAAAGCATGAATAAAGTGCAGACATCATGATTAGTATGAAAATAACAAAAGGAAGTTTACGCATATTTTTGGCTATGAATGTAAATAAGTAGTGGAATGTTAAAGTGTTTTATTTAAAAGTGTTCAAAGTATTTTAAATAAAAAAAAGGAAGCTGTTAAATAGCTTCCTTTTTGCGGAGAGAGAGGGATTCGAACCCCCGGAACCTCTCAGTTCAACGGTTTTCAAGACCGCCGCGATCGACCACTCCGCCATCTCTCCAGTGTCAATTGGCGACTGTGTCATCGTTTGACGGGTGCAAAGTTAGTCAATTTAATTGTACTGACCAAATATTTTTTGATAAAATTTTCCACTTTTTTGTTACGCATCTTGTATGATGTTATTTTTCAGTAGGTTGCGTAAGATTGGCAAATTTATCTTTATTCGTGATTCTTCTGTAAAGGTAGATGCAAATGAATACGGAGAGCAAAGAACCTGTTACTGTGGCTATACCCATTGGATAGAGGGTGGTGGGAAAAGTGATGGATGCAAGATAGGCGAGCGGAATGCGTGCAGTGACAATGGAAATGGAATTGTGGGCAAATGAGATGATGGAACGCCCGCAAGCACAGAAATAACCACTGTAGCAGAAATGAATGCCGGCAAAAATGCAGTCGATTACATATGCTTTGAGATATTGTTCGCCAGAGATTATTACTCGCTTGTCGGTTGTGAACCAACTAACCACATCGGCAGAAACAAATTGGAATAAGATGGTTGTAACTGCGCCAAATGAAACTGCAATGATGATTGAATATCGCATCGTACGACATGCTCTTTCGAAAAGTCCAGCTCCGATGTTTTGTGCCGAAACTGCCGAAACAGTTGAGAGCAATGCTGATGGCACGAGGAAAAGGAAACCAATGATTCGTTCAACAATGCCCACTGCTGCCGAGTCGATAAGGCCACGGCAATTGGCGATGATAGTGATGGTGATGAACGACACTTGGATGAATCCGTCTTGCAACGCTATTGGAGTGCCAATTTGAAGAATTTCGCTTGTCGTGTGTTTTTTGAGGGAGAAATGTGCTTTTGTGACCCCGAGTTTTCTTGTGCCCCTTAAAAGGATTACCCCGATGGATACGACAACGCTAATGGCTTGAGATAGGATTGTGGCCCATGCTGCACCTGATGGGCCCATGCCAAGATTGCCTATAAAGTAGATGTCGAGCACAACATTGCAGACACAAGCTATGGCAATGAAATACATAGGGCTGCGCGAATCGCCTAAACCACGGAAGATGGAAGCCATAATGTTGTAGGCTACGATTGCGGGTATGCCAATGAAACTGATTCTCAAATAGTTGATAGTGCCACCTATGGCTTCAGAAGGCGTAGCCATCATGTTGACGATGCCTTCGTTGGCAAAAAACAGGACAGCTGTTAATCCAAACGAAAAGAGCATGAAAAGGGTGATGGTGTTGCCGATGGTAGTGGATGCCTCGTTGCTTTTCTTAGCGCCAATGGCTTTGGCAAGTGTTACGGTGCATCCCATAGCCATGCCAACGATGATGCCTGTGAGCATGTGCATCACTTGGCCACCGATGGTGACGGCTGTGATGCTGGGCACATCACAATATTTCCCCACGAAATAAAGGTCGGCCATACTGTAGAGCAACTGCAGAAAGCACGAAATGAGATATGGGATGGAGAATCCCACAATCACATTCATCAAATTTCCCTTAGTGAGGTCTTTTCCTTGCATTGTTTATAGAGAGTAGAATAATGATGCAAAATTAAATATTTTGGCACATTCGTCAAAATTATTATTGTGGTAATGGGGTGGATATTTCATTTTTTGTAAATTTGCTTGAAAATAATTTTATGACTATGGCTTGGAAATTTGTGATTACGGCAGACGGCAATTTGAGAATGGGTGATGTGCGTATGCATCGCGATTTGTTGCGGCCTGGAGATGTGTGCCTTGGTGGGGGCTTTTATCGTTTTGACTATGTGAATAAGCTGGTTGTTCTCGACCGAGAATCGTATGATTATGGTCGACCCCAATGGACCAAAATTGCATCTCAAGGTGTGCGATTAAAGGTGTCGCGGGAATATGAAGGCTTTGGATTTGTGTGGCAACAAGGTAACCAACATGTTGAATCTGTGGATTTGGCTGAATGGTTGGGGATTGATTGGGTGTGACATGTGTTAAGCATGGATGATGCCTTGTATTTAAAATATAAAAAGTTGAAAATCAAGCCTTTACAAACACGTTTGTAGAGGCTTGATTTATTAATGGGAGTTTTGTTTCAAACTTTGTTTATTGGGCGAGGATGATGTTGATGAGAGCGGTAACATCGCTGACATTAACCACGCCGTCGGCGTTGATGTCGCAAACGCTGTCGCTGTAGTCTGCTTCACCAAGAATCTTGTTGATAAGTGCAGTGACATCTGAAACATCGACCTTTCCATCGGCATTGACATCGCCAACTAACGCTTTTGCGTCTTTGAGAACCACAGCATTTGAAACTGCAGATTCAACGCCGTCGGTAACCGCTGTTACGGTGTAGGTACCGTTGGCTGCTTGTGCCACTTCATAGCTGGTGGCGGTAAGGTTGTCGGCAATGAGTTCTTCGTCGCAATACACATTGTAGGTAACAGCTGCAGCGGCTTTAACGCGAGCAGCTTTCTTCGCGCTGATAGTGGTGTCGGCATCGGCTACAGTAGCGCTGATACGCCAGTTGTAGTCTTGTTTGTATTTGGTCTTGAGAGAATACCAGTAGCCGTAGCCAGCAGATGAAGAGATTTGGTCGCTGACACCTGGCACAGTGGATGGACCACCATCGAGGATGTGAGGCTTAACACCATTGTCGTATGTGCAGTGATAGCCAAAACCAACAGCCACATCACCAGTGATTTCGAATGGTCTGTTAAGGCGAACAGTGTTCCAACCCATTTGGAGTGATTCAACATCTACAGGTTGTCCGAACACGATGTCTTGTCCTTCACCAACCATTACAAATACGCTTGCAGACTTCAGTTGAACGCTTGCGAGTTTGAACGTGATGTGGGTGATTTTCTTACCAGCGTAAGCCGAAAGACTGTCGGTAGGGAAGCGAACGCCAGCATATGCTTCGCGAACGCCAGTGCCAGTCATGCCAAGAGCCATATCGAGGCCGTCGTTCTTCTGATAGGTGAGAACTGCAGCTTCATTGGCAGCCTTCCAAGTGAGTTGGAGATTGCCGTTGTCCTTGTAATCGCCCTTGAGTGCATAAGGTGCAGGAGCTGCTTGTGTGATAGGATTGTTGACAACAATTACTTTACTTGCAGGAGATTCCCAACCGTTTTCGTAAACACTTGTTACATAGTAGTCGAATTCACCATTAGCCTTGATAACTTCGCTATAGCTGCGTTCTTGTTGGGCAGATTTCATCGCGCCGTTGCAATATACATTGTAGCTTACAGCCTTTGGATGACCTGCGGCTTTCTTTGGGCTCTTCTTTGCAGGAGCTGCTTGTGTGGTGGCTTCAATACCGAATCCAGCTTTCACATCGGCAGCATTGATGGTGATGGCTTCAGCATTGTTGAGGTTTAGGCTGTTGCCGAGCGTGATGCCTTTTGCATTTGCGGGAGTGTCTTTTGCCAATGCAGTGGCTGCAATCACGATGTTGTAGGCGGCATAGTCGGTGGCAATAGTGCCGAGCTTCAACCAGCTTGCTCCATTTGAGAGGCTTACCATAGCTCCACCATCTACTGCAGGACCTTCATCAAGAATCAAAGCCGATACATTTGCAGGGAGGGTGGCATTGTAAGCGATGAAAAGATCGTCTTCACCAGTGATTTCTACAGGATTGGAGAGTGTGAGGCTGTAGAAAGTGACAGGGTTGATATCGCTACCACTGATTTCTTCTGATGCCAAACGCTCGCCCTTGCCATTGATGATTTCAATCTTGAACGATTCGAGCGCAGCACCAATTGCGAACTTCACAGTTTTGATTTCGTAGCCCTTGTAAGCGGAAAGTTCGTCTTTTGTGAACTTAGCGCCATATACGAGAGGCATTTCTTCGCTAAAACCAGCAGTGTAGGCCGCTGTTCCGTAATGCTTGAGTTCTGCAGCATCTTGACTCCAAGCGAGATTGAATTCGCCCGATTCTTTGTCGAAGGTGCTTTCTGTGATTACTGGAGCAGAATATGCAGCAGGCATTGTGTAGGTGACACTTGCAACGAGTGCAGGAGATTGCTTGCCATCATATTTTGTCACCAAAGTATATTTGTAAGTGCCAGGTTGCTCAACTGCATCGCTGAAAGAAGTGGCAGTGATGTCGCTTGCCACCTTTTCGCCATCGCGATAAATGTCGTAGCCAGTAGGCGCTGCTACAGGTGTAGCTGCTCCGACAGGTTCAACATCGGCAGTAAGCATAAAGTTACCAGCGATTTTTCCACTTGCAAGTGTTTTCCAAGAAGGATTTGTTTGGTTGAAGCCTTTTGAACTTGGGGAAGATGTTGAGAAACTGTTGCCTTTCACATCTACTTCGGTCGACTTGTCGACACCAATTGGATGGCCGCCAGAAGCGTGTGTGAAATATACACCGAATGCGTAGCTGTGGCCAGTGCTCATCTCGTAAGGAGAGGCGAGAGGGAGTTTTGACCATTTTTCGCCACCAAGTTCAGCCACGTCAGCCACATTTTCTGAATAGTCGATGACCCCGTCCTTTATAATAAATAGTGTGGCTGCAGTGACAGGCTCAGCTACAAATGCGTTGATTGCATTAATTTTATAGTTTTGGAAAGCGAGGAGGTCGTTGGCATCAAATTCTTGTTTTACCCAAACTTTAGGGGCAGAGGTGGAAGTGCCACCAATCTTATTCCCATAGCTTTTATCGCTCCAGGTGAGTTCGCTACCGCCTTTGAGTGGCGCTTGCCAGTGGAGCTCGCCATCGAGTTCGCTTGCCGAGCCTGAAAAATTTGTGGCAGGGGCAAGCATATTCGATGCTTTAGCAACCACTGCTTGGGCAAAATATGATTGCTTTTCACTATCGGCATACACAGCGCCAACTGTGTATTTGTTGGTGCCTTCTGGTTCATTGCTGAAAACGGAAGATGTGGCGTTGAGAAGTTCAGCATTCACTTTTTCACCATTACGATATACATTGTAGCCCGATGGCTCGGCAGTGGCAACGTTTTTTACATAGGCTGTGACGAGGAAGTCGCCATTGCCGGTTGCGGTGAACTTCTTGCCATCATATGAAACCATATTGCCTTTACCCTTGTGGGTGATTTTGTCGGTAACAGCCACCATACTCATATTGTAGCCGTGCTCATAGCGAACCACAAACATTAACTCATCATTTCCAGAGATGGTGTAAGGCTCGTTGAGCATCACCTTTTTCCAAGTGTTTTTTGTGAATCCATTCACGTCTACAGGTTGGTCGCGAACCAACGTGCCATTCTCATAGATTTGGACGCGAATGTTAGCCACATCGCGATACTGGAAATAGGCAATAGCCTCCACTTGTTCGCCAGCCACAGCTGCGAGTTCAGAGGGGAGGAATTTGCTACCTCCATAAATCACACTTGCACCTTGAGGGTCGCCTCTTAAGCCATCCATACCATTGTAGTCGTAGCTGTTATGCCACTTCAGTTCAATGTCGGATGTTGGCGCATTCCATTCCACAGTCACTTGGTCGAAGTTGGCGCTCGCCTTCACGCTGTGGGGTTGTCCACTTTGTGCCCAAGAGCTAAAGGTCATCATAGCAGATGCCATTATAGCTGGAGTGCACAAAACTTTAGTAAATTTTGTCATAAGCAAAAATGTTTAGTTATTGTAATGTTTTAGTAATTTCCCTTGTTTTGCTTACAAAATTACAATAAACATTTGATGATTGCAAGCAATTTTAAATGTTTTGCCATTGGGTAGTAGTAAGTCGGAGTTTAATCGGGAGTTGATGAGGCTTGTTCTTGAAATTACTACAATATGGATTTTTGAGAGAGAGCGATGAAGGTGGATTGGAAACAAATTATTGGCCATTTAACTCCCAAAACACTCAAAACACCCGA
>JAUNNJ010000087.1 GCA_030531495.1 Bacteroidales bacterium | reverse complement strand
AAATAAATATTAAATTGCCAAATTTATTTGGTTTTCAACATAGAAGAACCGTCCCGAATTACTATTCTTCACTCTTTTAAAGCCTTTATAACTCTTTTATAATCCCTTTGACAGATATCTATTTTTGGAGATGCATGTTTAGAAGGATACATTTTGTTATAATTATCTCTAATAGTTTTGTGAGTAACAATGTTCTCGATAGGGATATTATATTCTCGCATTATTGGCTTGATATATTCAACAGCACTGGCAATTTGTCTATTTGTGAGTGGAAATATGTTTGTGCTTCCTTGAAATTCAATACCAATTGTGAACTTATTACAGTCTGATTTTCCGTTGAAATATGATTTCCCGGCGTGCCCTGTAATTTCTTTTGGCTCGGCAAGAATGTATCTCGTACCGTCATAATTTATTAGTACGTGACAACTTCTGCCCGACCCTTCTGCGGTAAGTCCATGAAGTGATGCGTCCAAAAAAGCAGTAGCAGTATGATGCAAAACGATCCCTTGTACCTGATTTGTTCCTTTTCTGATTGTAGCAGTGTGGTACTTTATTTCTTTATAATGCCTTGGAATAAAGATAAAGTAATATGAAACAAACACAGCCAAAGCCATAATAAGTACAATAGTTATTATTTTAAGAATTTTTTTCATGCTTACTTTAGTTAAGATTTTTTGTTATATATCAAAAGCATTCATTAATAAACTAAGAGGGGACACAAAAACACAGAATAAAAACATCAAGCATCCTTTAATGGGTATTTTTGAGTGCTTTGATTACTAATCTCTATATGTTTTTATGATTTTTCTTTATCAGCCTACTATTTTATGAATGTACAAAATTGTTAATAAGAATCGTATCTTTAATCAAAAGTGATTTCATAACCACACAAAATTATTCCGGATATGTTTTTACAAATTCTATAGTATCTCCTTGTGGATAAATATAAATAGTAAACACATCCTCTGGAAATAGTTTCTTTGCTTTATTATAATACCTAACCTTAGTTGTATATTCAATTGTTGTAGTATCTTCATCATAAGGTCTTAATATTGTCAAAAAATAACTACCTTCATCCCTTTTTTCCCAAACACAACTTTCTACTTTACACAGACTGTCTATCTGAGACACTAACTTACAATTTAATGTTTCTGTTGGAACTAATATCCACTTCTCTTCTGGTGGTTGTTGATTTGTCGTAACCGTACCTTTAACCTTTTTTTAGAGGAGGAAAATCCAATCCTGTTATGGAATCTAAATCGTTTGTTAAGCCATTGCCTTCTATTGGCAATTCTTCATAATCACGTTTGGTAGTACATTGTGAACAGCCTACAAATAATAGACTTATTACACTAATAACTGATAAAAATAACTTGCTTTTCATTTTATCATTGTTTATTCACTATAAGATATTATTTTTTTACTAATTAATGAAAGTACAAAATCACGTATCAATGTTGTGGCTTTGAGGGGTGGGGATTTTATGGCTTTTGCTGCTTTTTTGTTATCAACATTAATGTTGCTGTAACAGAAGATCCCAACAAGGCTAAAGCCATGTCTTTTTGGGCATCCCACATATCGCCTTGCTGACCATTGTAATTGTCTGCCGCTTCTGGCGACATAACGATTGTAAGTAGCCATTCAAACAGTTCATATATCATACTACCAGTTTGAATGAGCATCCAGGCCACAACAATTGCTATTCCCTTAGTACATTTCATTTTTTTCTCGGCTACTTGGCTGAACATTGGCATCATCAGTAGGCCAAATGAAAAATGCACGAATCTGTCGTAATGATTGCGTGTCGTGCCCAACAGCTCGTTTATGCTAACCCCGCACAATCGTTGTGCAAATTCATCATATGGCACATAAGAATAAATGTATCTTGCCCCAATGATATGCAAGGCTGTAAACAATGCCAAACCAATAAATGACACTTTGCCCAAGATGTTTTTCCTGATGTCAAACAACATCAAGAGAACTAAAAGAGCTGTGCCTATATGTTGCAAGTATTGCTCTTCTGGATAGACAGGATTGATGCAAGTTATTATTGTAAAAACAATAACTGCAGCAACTATGGCTAACTTATATTTCTTATTCATATTGCTACTTGTTATCTTTAGCACGTGTATTTACAATGCTATGAAAAAACAAATTAGTCAATCTAAATCGGAATTATTCTTGGTTGGATTTTGTGGAGGATTTGAGGTCGTCGAGTTTTTCCTCGATTATTTCACCTACACGCTCTTCCAAGCGGGCCTCAACCTTCTTCTCGATGATGGCCTCCACTTTTGCCTCATCAATTTTCGGTTTCTGCTTGCCCGACGGGAACTTGGGCACATGGAGGATAAACTCGTTGTAGTATGAGATGAGGAGCGATGTGAGTGGAAGCGCCACAATCAGTCCGATGAAGCCGAGCACATAGCTCCACAGCGCCAATGCCAAGAACACAATAGCGGGGCGCAAACCCATCTGCGAACGCATAATGGATGGAATGAGTACCAAATCCTGAATTACCTGGCAGATGCAGTAGGCCGCAATGGTCCAACCAAACAATGGCCATAGGGGCTGGCCAGTGGCTACCGACTGCACGATGCAGAGGAATGCGGCGAATGGAATGGAAATGAGTTGGAGATATGGCACAAAATTGAGCACACCTATCGACAAGCCGAAGATGATGGCCATCGGCAAATCGATGATGGAGAATTCGATAGCGAAAATGATACCTACAAACAGCGATACCAACGCCTGACCGCGGAAATAGCGGCTCATGGTGCCTGTCACATCATTGAAAATGCGGAACACGGTATGGCGATATGCCTTTGGCACACCACTCTTGAAGCCACGGGCAATGATGTCGTAGTCGAGAAGCACAAAGAACATATAGAGCAGCGCAATGAGCCACGATGCCACAGCCATCACGAAATGGAGGGTGCTGCCCACCACCGACACAGTGCCGCTCATCAAGCTCTTGCCGAAATCAAGCATCTGCTCCTTCGAGAACATGCTTTCCAACTCTTCGGCATTGAGGTGCTCATTGGCAAACTGGAGCATCCAGTCGGGCAATGTGGCCTCATTCACTTCGTGTTTGATATACTTACCAAGCAATTTCCCCATCTCAACGAAGTCCTCGAACACTATAGGGAGCAGGAACCAGCACGCCAAAACGATGGCACCAAAGAAAAGCACCATCGTGAGCAGTGCAGGAAACATGCGATTCTTCATTTTAAACACTCGCATGAAGAAGCGCACCACTGGTTCAAGCATATAGGCCAACAGGCAGCCCACCACGAATGGGAGCAAAATGCTGCGTAAATAATTCACAAGAAATATGCCCACAGCCACGCTGACGCAGGTGAGCACCAGCCGCACGGTGCGGTCGAGGTCGTATTTTTTTCTTCCTATCGTTTCTGTCATCATAAGATTTAGTATTGGATAGTGCAAATATAGTGCATTTTTGGGGATTATTGATTAATTTTGTAAAAACATTCCATTTATGAGCAATTTCAAGATTCTCGAACAGCGCATACTCAGCGAAGGCAAATGCCTGGACGGCGGCATCCTTAAAGTGGACAGCTTTATCAACCACCAGATGGATCCCGACCTGATGATGGCCATCGGCAACGAATTTGCCAGCCGCTTCGGCAATTGCGACTACAACAAGATTGTGACCATTGAAGCCAGCGGCATTGCCCCAGCCATAGCGCTCGGCATCGCCACCCACAAGCCTGTGGTGTTTATCAAAAAGAAGAAACCGTCCACTATGCAGAACATGCTCTCCACTGTGGTGCACTCATTCACAAAGAATGCCGATGTCAACATTTGTGTGAGCAAAGAGTTTCTCAAGCCCACCGACCGCGTGCTGGTCATCGACGACTTCCTCGCTGTGGGCAACACCACCCGCGGCATCATCGACCTTGCCAATCAGGCTGGCTGCACCATTGCCGGTTTTGGATTCGTGATTGAGAAAGTGTTTCAGAAAGGTAGTGAGCATTTGCTCCAAAGCGGCTACCGCGTGGAATCGCTGGTGAGAATCGCCTCACTCGAAGCCAACACCATAACAATGGAAAAATAGCGCGAAAGAATAGACATCTAACATCTAACTTCTTCAATGTCAGAAAATACGCTCATCGTAATCACTGGTCCAACGGGCATCGGAAAAACCGCCGTTGCCATCGGCTTGGCGCAGCAGTTGGGGGGTGAGATTATCAATGCCGACTCCAGGCAGATATTTCGCGGCATACCCATTGGCACCGCTGCCCCCACTGCCGAGGAACAGACCATGGTGAAGCATCATTTCGTGGCATTCAAGAATCTTGACGAATACTACAGCGCCGCGCAATTTGAGGCCGATGTGATGGCGCTGCTCCCATCGTTTTGGGCAAAAGGCAATTATGCCGTGCTTTGTGGCGGAAGCATGATGTATGTGGATGCCGTGTGCAAAGGCATCGACATCGTGCCCGACATCACCGACGAGGTGCGAACTGAAGCCAAGCGACAATTGGAAGAGCAGGGATTGGAACCACTGCTTGCGGAGTTGGAACAAGTGGACCCGGAATATTTCGCCATCGTAGACAAGAAAAACCCGAAGCGCATAGTGCATGCCCTTGAAGTGTGCCGGCAGACGGGAAAAACCTACACTTCATTTCGCACTGGCAACAAGAAGGAGCGCCCATTCCGTATCGTGAAAATCGGGCTCAACATGGACCGCGCCGACCTCTTTGAGCGCATCAACCGCCGTGTCGACGCCATGATGGAAGCCGGATTTGAGCAAGAGGCCCGCAGTGTGTATCACCTTCGCCACTACAATTCGCTCAACACCGTAGGATTCAAGGAGATGTTTGCCTACTTTGATGGCTCGATGGACTTCATCACAGCGCGTGAGCGGATGAAAAAAAACACGCGGGTGTATGCTAAAAAACAACTCACTTGGTACGCCAAAGACCCCGACATCCTGTGGATGCACCCAAGCGAGGCATTAGAACAAATTCTTCATATCATAAAAAAATAATTCTTTTAAATTAAACCAATTCCTCAATCACTCGTCTATATCACCAAAGAAACGAGATTGTTGAACCACAAAAAAACAAGCATTATGAAAGCAAATATGAAAATAATGGCAATGTTGGCCTTTATGACATTTGTGGCCACATCTTGCGGTATATTCAACGACCCAAGTTACAACGATGTAGTGATGTACGGCACTCCTTACTACTACGAAGGAACCACCTACTACTATTACAACGATGTATACTATCTCCCATACGATTCCTACGGAACAATGAGCGTGCGTCGCGCACACAATCTGCCCAGCCATTTCTACGACAACAGGGACAGATACCGCTACAACGAAGTGTACAATGATGGTTACGACCGCGGCTACCGCGATGCAACCCGCGACAACCGTAACCACAACAGGTACGACTCTGGCAACGGACGCCGCCCTGGCAATAGCAACAACGGCAACTATGGCAACAACAACCGTCCAAACAACAATAATAACAACGGTGCTCGCCCTAACAACCGCCCTAACGACAACGGCAACAACGGTGCTCGCCCTAACAACAATGGCAACAATGGCGGAGGCTACGGCAACAATGGCAATGGTGGCGGTCGCCGTCCCGGCAACCCAACACCAAACACTGGTGGCAACAGCAACCCTAACCCAAAGCCACAAAGCAATTCGAGCGGTAGCGCCACACCACAACGCAGCCTCGGAGGTACCGCAAAAGCCACAACTACTGCGCCTGCACAATCTGCTCCAGCCAGCCGTCCAAGCACAAGCACAAGCGGCAGCGTAGACGTATCGGGCGGACGTCGATAAAAAGGCACTGAAAAAAATAGCCCTTCGGGGTAAGAATCGAAATAAAACCTGTTAGCAATCTTTTGCCACTTGCACCCCATGTGCAAGTGGCATTTTTTTTGCACTTTTACCAATTTGTTGTAAATTTGCATATCTATGGCAACAGGAATCAACATAGTGGTAGGCTCCAAGCTCTTCAAAGGTCTTGATGTGCTCAAATTCATCATGGCTCTGTTGGTGATGGAAATTCACCTCGGTGCCACCAGAGCGCTCCCCGATGCCGTGGAACTCTGGTGTATCAAGCCTCTGCTTGCCGTGCCAGTGCCTGTGTTTTTTCTGATTTCCTCATACTTCTTCTTCAAGAAAGTACATCAGGAGCCCGAATCGTGGACAGTGCTACGACACTTTTTAAAGCGCATTGTGCTGCTCTATTCATTTTGGGTGGTGGCTTGGCTGCCCTACCTCATTGCCAAAAAGCCATATTTCAGCAATGGCATAGATGGCGTTTACCATTTTTTCATCGACTATTTCTTCGGAGCAGTGTTTGGTAACTCGTGGTTTTTCGGGGCACTCATTGTGGGCACCACCATCATCTATCTCTTTAGCAGATATGTCAGCGACAAGGTGTGGTGGATACTCCCCACTGCCCTCTTCGCCTATTTCCGCCTTGTGCCCATACTTTCGCAAGAAGCCACTATGCCCGTAATGTGGTATTCCGACCACATCATCAATCCCTACATTTCGTTCCCCTACAACTTGTTCTGGATAATGCTGGGCTACTACATATCTAAGCCTCGCGCCATAGAACTGATTCAAAAAGTGACAACACCTTACCGATGGATTTTCATTATCATCGGCATTGCATCCATCAATTTAGGCCACATCTGCTCTATCGTTACCCTGCCGTTCGCTGTGATAGCAATTTTTGTGGCATTCTTCAACTGGTCGCCAGACATCAGCGCTGAAAAATCGAAATGGATAAGAAATTCCAGTATCCTCATCTATGTGATGCACGGCAATTTGGAAAAGGTGTTCCGCATCTACTTCCACTTCGATCATGGCCCACTACTTTACCTATCGGTATTAGTTATCTGCATCTCCTTATCAGCCATCATCATCTACCTCAGCCATCAGCGCTATTTCAAATGGCTCCGCAACGCTTATTGATTTTTTCGAGTCTAAAAGACTAAAAGTCTATGAGTCTGTGAGTCTATGAGTCTCGTTCTATTCGTGATTAGAACAATTGCAGACCAACTCGTTGACCTGTTGACTCGTTGACTTTTTTCACGAAACGATGGTGGCTACGAGGGTGCGCGCGCCGCCGTGGTTGCGAAATTCACAGAGGTATATGCCTTGCCATGTGCCAAGGTTGAGGCGGCCACCAGTGATGGGGATGGTGAGTGTGGCTCCTACAAGGGCACTTTTAGCGTGGGCGGGCATATCGTCGCTGCCTTCGAGCGTGTGCTCGAAATAAGGCTGGTTTTCTGGCACGATATGGTCGAGGATGGCATTGAGGTCGTGACGGACATCGGGATCCCAATTCTCGTTCAGGCATAGGCCCGCAGAGGTGTGCTTAATCAGCAGGTGAAGGAGTCCCACCTGAGGAAGTGGCCCTACATGCTTCAATATTTCATCGGTCACAAGATGGCAGCCGCGGGTGCGACTACGCAGTTGAAATTCTTTTTGTTCAATCATTTATTTCTTATCAATAAAAATCAAGAATAATCATAAATCAAGAATTAAAGAATTTAAGAACAACACTGCTATTCAGATTATAAATTCTTTCATTCTTTAATTCCTGATACTATTCGCTACTTGAATTATCCGAGGATGATGTTAATGAGGGCAGTGACGTCGGAAACGTTCACGGTGCCGTTGCCATCCACATCGCAGCGGTTGGTTGGATATGATGCTGTGCCGAGGATTTGGTTGATGAGGGCGGTCACGTCGCTCACGTTCACCACGCCATTGCCATCGATATCGCCTTTCAAACCTCCACCCCAAAGGTCAACATTGAGGCTTGAAGCGCTGGTAGAATAGACAAGCACTGTGCGGCCATAACCGCTATTGCGCGCGGCTGTGGGGCGGATAAACATTTTCTTTGCAGTATCGAAATAGTAGCAATAGGCATAGGAATGAACATCAACCGACTTCGTTGAAGTGCCCATAAGATAGTTGTTCGTCACCGCTGCAGGAGTTGTGCTCGGACGGTAAAGTTTGTAGATTTTTCCCTTGTTGTAGCCAGTAAGAAGCACGCCTGTGCCAGCGGGCGTAGCGTTCACCTGAGAAGTGCGCAGCGTATTGGTGGATGCGTCAAAGCCAGTCACCAGGTATGCGTTCAAGTCTGAGCCATTCCAGTTCACGGGATGGGTGACCGAAATGTCGATAGCGTCGTTAGAGTCTTCAAAATAGGCATTGAAACTATCGCTGCACAATTTGCCAGAAGCCATCATTACCGGCCAGCTCTTTGCTGCTTGCTGCCACAGATAGATTTGGTCGTATTTCACATAACATGCGAAATTGCTTGAGATATTGCCAAACAATTGTCCAGGAAGCACAGTGTTATTGTAGTTGGCCTTAATCATGAGTTCGGCAAGTTTGCAATTCATAAATGCCCATTTACCCAAATAGGTGCATGTAGAAGGCAATTCATAGGAGCCAGTGAGATTCGACATATAGAAAGCATAGTTGCCCACCGCCTCCAGATACTTCATTGGTGCTGCGGAAGCCACTTTTGAATGTGCCATGCAACTGTCGCCGAATTCGGTCATCAAATACATTTTGTTGGCGTTGTTGCCCTTGTCGGTTTCGAAGGTGGAGGTGGAGTAAATGACAGTGCCTTTTTCAACAAGCGATGGGTGATACACATACTTTGCCCTACCGGCATAGGTGACGCCATCCTTCGTCACTGGCGAGCCACTTACCACAGTCATGCGATAGATAGTGCCGGCGTGGTCGTCGTTGTAGGCAAAATCATAGGCGCCTGCACTCACTTGCAGGTTTTTCCACTTCGTGTTGTTCTTGTATTCCTGCACGCATCCCGTGGGCACATAAAGTTTACATGTCGATGGGATATTGGTCAAATCCCAGGTGGTGGCACTCGACACCCATTTCGTGTTGATAATCAACTCACGGAGTTGGCTGGCTCTTGAAATGGCATACGTCCCCATCGAGGTCAACGAAGAAGGCAACAGAATGCGTGTCACAGGGTTGGCATAGAGTGCATAATTGCCCAGAGTCTTGAATCCGTAAGGGAAAATCAAATCGTTGGTGATGCCGCACCCATTGAATGCATCATTTGCAATGTATTTCAAGTTAGGATTCAGATAGAGTTTTTTCAGAGCGGTGATGCCCTTGAATGCCCCCACACCCACAGTGTCGACATTCACACCCAGATACACGGAGAATGAGGAGCCGGAAAAAGTAGAGCCACTCGCTGCATCTTCACCCACACTGGTGACAGCATATTTTTTGCTGTTCTCCATCACATATTCAGGAATGGTGAGGTGGGCAATGGTGGAAATGCCTGGCACATTCACCAAACGCGCACGACCATCATAGCTGACACCATTAATCACCTCTTTCTTGTCGCTCACAATGGTATAGGATGCCCAATAATTCGTCATTCCATCGAAAGCGTTTGTCTGAACGTCGTAACCGCCAACATTAAAGTTGGTCCAAGTCTTCCAGCCTTCTGCAGCCTTGTAGGCACTGATTGCAGATTTGGGCACATAGAGGTTGGTGCGCTTGCAACTGCTAAACGAGGTGGAAGCCATAGGGAGGACCGAGGTCTTGTTTATTGTCAGACTTGCCAAATTCGCACAGTCGCGAAAAGCGGTGGTGGATATAGAGGTTACCGAGCTCGGGAAGAGAATCTGCGACAGGCTGCTATTGCGAAATGCATACATTCCCACTGTCTTCACCCCATAAGGGACGGTGAGGACCGACAATTTCGAGCAATTATAGAAGGCATAATCGCCAATCGCTTTGGTCGACGATAAAACCGTGAGGTAACTGCATCCTTCAGGACAACGCACAAGTGTGCCATCGGTCGTGTAGAGTGTATAATAAGATGATTGATAATATCTGTTACCAGAAGCCACATCCAAAGCGCTTATCGCCGAACATCCATCGACAAAGGATGGAGCGCAGTCGCTCACTGTAGAAGGAAGCGTGAGTTGTTTCAGTTTCGTACAGCCATTAAAAGCTCTCATTTTTATGGTGGTCAGTCCCTCATTGAGTGTCACATTTTCCAAGGCAGAGCACCCCGTAAATGCATATTCGCCAATCGTCTTGAGAGAAGTCATATTCGAAACGTCAAACCCTTTCAAAGAGGTCTGTCGCACAAATGCACTATCCGACACCGCCACCACATCGAAGGTGTAGGGACCTAATTTATAAGTAGGGCCAGCGGGCTTGTAAATGCCATTTGTAACGGTTGACGCCAAGAGATTCGTACTCAGTCCCACAATCGTCATTTCGCCATGGCCACTGCTTGTGGGCTCTTTGGTCACCACAGTCATTGCGCCATCGACGTAAGTCTCGTCGTTAGCAAATTCGCTTGTTTGGATAGAAGCGAAATTCTGGAATGCCGCTTTTCTCCTGAACTGCTCCACAACGTTAGGATTGGTTTTCGACACCAAGAGCTTCATATTTGGGTTTGCAGGGAAGGCGTTGGTATTGATAATCCAGTTGTTTGGGTCGGTCGACAACGCGTAATACACCAGTTCGAGGTTTGTACATCCATCAAACACCTTGCTATAGATAAAGTGGCAAGAACTTGGTAAGCGGACATAAGAGAGGTTGGTGCAGCCTTGAAACGCACTTGCATTCAAGTCTCTCAACCCATAATTTATGCTCACGGACGAAATATTTGTGCGATTGGCAAATGCCGACTGCGCAACCGAAATCACCACATAGGTCTTGCCCGAATAATACACCGAAGAAGGTATGGTGAATGCCAAATTAGAGATATTGGGGGCATTTGAAGCAATAGAAAAGCCCGTAACGGTCACTTCACCATAGGAGGTGGAGGTAGGCTCAGCAGTTATCCTGTAGGCCAAAGACCCTTGGGCAAATGTGTCGCCAACTGATGCAGATGCGGCTATTGCCACCAAAGCTGATAGGAATGACAGTAATATCTTTTTCATAATTATCTTGAATTAATTTTTTATCAAAAAAAAGAAGTTAGAGGCAACACATTCTAATCATAAATTCCACAAAGTGTTCTCCAACACAAATATCTTCACAAAGGTATAGATTTTTTTACAAAAAAAATCAAAAAAAAGAAATTTGAAGGTTGGAAGATATTCCTCGGAGAACTCAGGGGGCTAAAAAAAGGCCGCCTCCCGAGCAACCAGGAGGATGCCAATATTCTATAAAAAATCATGTTGCGTTTGTAACATGCCAAGGCATGTCCTTACAAACATTCCCTCATCCTCCTGACTTCGTCATCGTGTCACCCAAAAATTCTCGTCGAATAATTTGGCGAGG
>JAUNNJ010000086.1 GCA_030531495.1 Bacteroidales bacterium | reverse complement strand
CACGGAACTTCTTGTAGAGTGTCATAGCGTCTTCAGTGTCGCCAGGAGCAAGAATATAGTTCTTGTAGTCGGTAGCGGTTTGCACATTGAGAGGACCTTCTTCTTCGAAGCGATTCCAACCATCAGCTTCGAGCACTTGTGCCCAGAGGTAAGTGTAGTAGCCACAAGCATATTCGTCGCTGCCGAAGATGTGCTTGAAGTAAGGACTGCGATAGCGGTATTCAATGATTGAAGGCTTGCCCAATTTGCGTGATACATACTTTTCAAAGCCCTTCACGTCGATGTCGCCGCACCAGTCAATCTTGTGCCATTCGATATCAAGCAATGCTGCGCCCACCAATTCCGTGGTCATGAAACCTTGGTTGAATTTGCTTGATTCAATCAGCTTGTCCACAAGGTTCTGTGGAATCACTTCGCCGGTCTTGTAGTGCTTAGCGTAGTTCTTGAGCACTTCAGGCACGAGCAACCAGTGTTCGTTGAGCTGCGATGGCATTTCCACGATGTCGCGGTCGATGTTTGTTCCTTCAAGTCCCTTGTAAGGAGCCACGGTGAGCATGCCGTTGAGGGCGTGACCAAATTCGTGGAACACTGTTTCCACTTCGTCAAGAGTGAGGAGTGAAGGGAGGTCCTTGGTTGGAGCGGTGAAGCTACCCACATTGTAGATGATTGGGCGTTCGCTCTTGCCACCAAAATCGTAGGCCTGATTCATTTCCATCATCCATGCTCCCTGTGCCTTTACTGGGCGTGGGAAATAGTCGGTCATAAACACTGCCACGTGCTTGCCTTGAGCATCTTTCACGTCATATACGGTAACTTCAGGATTGTATTTTGGAGCCTTAGGCATCTTGGTGAATGTGAGGCCGTAGAGTTTGTTAGCCACCCAGAAAATACCGTTTTCCACCACATTTTCAAGTTTGAAATATGGGCGAACTTCATCTTCGCTGAAGTTGTATTTTTCCTTCTTCACCTTTTCTGCAAAGTAGTAGTAGTCCCAACCTTCAAGTTTGAAGTTGGCGCCGTGTGCGTCGGCATACTTTTGCATATCGGCCACTTCTTCGTCCACCTTCTTCACTGCTGGTTTCCAGATGCTGAGCAAAAGGTCTTCAGCAGCATCGACGGTCTTTGCCATCACAGGGTCGACTGCATAGTCGGCGAAAGTGTCGAAACCGAGCAATTTTGCTTTGCGCTGACGGAGCTTGAGGATTTGGTTGATGTTCTTGCTGTTGTCGAATTCATTGCCTCGGCTTGCAGTAGCCAAGTAGGTTTTGTACATTTCTTCGCGGAGCGAGCGGTCGTCGGCACTGGTGAGCACATCAAGGCGAGTAGAAGCCGATGCAGTGAACACCCACTTGCCAGGCATACCCTTGTCGGCAGCCATCTTTGCAGCGGCGTCGATAGTGGTTTTTGCCAAACCAGAGAGGCGAGCTTCATTGTCCACTACCACAAGGTTGTTGGCAATTTCGCTCATCACATTGTTCACGAAAGAGAGTTGGAGTGTGGCCAAACGAGTGTTGATACTCTTCAAAGTGTCTTGGTCGGCAGCACTGAGGAGCGCGCCATTGCGAACGAAGCGCTTGTAGTATTTTTCGGTCAAGCGGCGTTGTGCCTTGTCGAGGCCAAGAGCGTCGGCATTGTCGTGCACATCCTTGATGCGATTAAAGAGCTGAAGGTTCATATACACCTCATCGCTGTGGGCAGTAATCATTGGCGAAAGTTTTTCTGCCAAAGCCTGCATTTCTGGGGTGGCATCGCTCTCGTTGAGCGCCATAAACACATAATTCACTTTGCTGAACACCTCGCCGCTCATGTCGAGAGCAAGAACGGTGTTTTCAAAATTTGGACGGGCACGGTTCACTACGATGGCATTGATCTCCTCGTTGTGTTGCTTGATACCTTCTTCCAAAGCAGGAATGTAGTGCTCAATCTTGATTTCTTCAAATGGCGGAATACCATACTGCGTGGTGTATGGAGCCAGGAATGGATTTTGCTGTTTCACAGTTTTCTTTTTTGCGCCTGCGGCTGGCATTGCTAAGCAGCACACAGCAAGCATTGATAAAATAAATTTGTTCATTATATATGAATTTGATGAATATTTCCTGATAAAAAACTATCCCTATCCCCTATCGCTTCCACACAAACGTGGTGACGAGTGGATAATGGTCGCTTGAGCCCTCCTTGTCGCGGTGAATCTCCACGGCTTCCATGTCGCCACGATAGAGCACATGGTCGATTTTAAAGAAGAGCCTATTGTTGTTGAAGGTGGTGGTGGGGCCGAAGCCACACTTCACCCATGCATCGGTCAAGTCATTGCCCATAATCTTGCGGTAGGCATACGACATGGGCACATCATTGAAATCGCCGCACACAATCACATTCGCATCGCTCTGGTTGATAATCTGACGGAGCAGAGTCGCCTCTTTCGCATGCTGACGGAAGGCATTGTTCAATTTTGCCAAGAGCGTCATGCCCGCCTTTTTCGTGTCTTCCGACTTGTACTTTGTTTTCAGTTTTGTGAGGTCGACATAGAATTGCCTATCATCGTTCGAAAGCGAGAGCGAATGAAGATGGAGATTGAAAAATCTCACCTTATGCCCGGGAATGAGCACATCGAATGCGCGTGCATAGAAGTGATAATTGTTGAGCGGGTCGTCGGGCGATGCAAAACCGTTTTTAATGGAGTCGTCGACCACCGGCTGATACGGGTGCTTCGACAGAATCACCTGGTCGTGGTAGCCATGGTCGCGATATGGATAAACTTTCTTCAGCGAATCCATAAATGCCAAATTGTTGAAATCGGCAGAAAGCGACGCCTCCTGAAGCAACACCACATCGGCATCCTGCGCCAGTATATAGCGCGCCGTGGCCTGCCCTGCCTTGAATTCCCTATCTTTGTCGCCGTAGTAAGCCACATTGAAATTCGCCACATTAAAGGTCAATACCTTGAATTTTGTGGAGTCTTGCTGCGGAGTGAAAGTATGAGGAAACATGTTGAATGGACTCACCACGCTCACCGATGGCCACGAAATCAGAATTGCCACCCACACAATGAGCGAACAACGCCAACGGCGAACAATCAGCCATACCAGTCCCACCATCACCTCCATAGCAAGAAGGAAAGGAAAAGCAAGCACTGCCACAGGTGCAAGTTTGCTTTTTTCGGGAGGTGTAGTACCCGAATATGCAGCATATACCATCACCACCGAAAGCACTACCGTGAACACGATAGCGACAATCTTTAGTATGTGACGCAAATATGTCTTTTTTTCGGGTTGCATATATTTATTTTTTCTCTTTTTTCGAAATTTTTATTTCTTGCCCGATGCCCTGAAAAGCGTGGCCTTCTCCTCTTCGGTCAAAGCACCGTAGCCTGAACGTTTCAGCTTGTCCAATATCACATCAATCTCTGCTTCCGTCGGAGCATTTGTTGCCGATTTTTTTGAAGCCGACTGTCGGCTCGAAGTGTTGCCTTGATAATGATACGACCTGCCACCAACCGGACCGCCAACGCCTTTTTTGCGACTGCCTTTCACGAGGTTAGCCACCGAATCCACCATCTTGTTGAACCAGGATGTAATGTCGTGCCCCTTGCGCATTTGCCAACCATAAAGGAACCCCACAAGGCCACCACCTAAATGTGCCAACTGGCCGCCCAACTGGCCATCGCCACTGCCGAGCACCATCAGCACCACCACAGCTATCGCCATCCATTTCAAGGACACTTGGCCGATAAACAGCAGACCTATGCGATAATCTGGAGCATACACTGCCATGGCTATCACAATGGCAAGCACTGAAGCAGACGCCCCTATCAGGAATGCAAATTTACCAGCAAACACGGGCAAAAAGGCATATCCTAAAAGGAAAACAACAGCTCCGCCTAAGCCTCCCAAAATGTAGAGCGCCACAAGCTGCTTGGAGTTGAAATATTCCAAAAACAAGCGGCCCAGCCAGTAAATCCATAGCATATTGAAAAGCACATGCAGCACCTCGTAGTGTGCAAACATGTAGGTGAACACGGTCCATGGGCGATAGAGCAGCAGGCGTAAATCAGATGGCAATTCTATCCAAGTGAGCATTTCTGCACTGTTGCCCCCAGCAAAATACACGACAATGGCCAGCAAGCGTATCAACAGAAACACGCCCACATTGACAAACACCAAGCGCATCAGCGCATTGCTTGCCTTGTACTTGCTCAATATATCGCTACATATACTCATTCTTCCGAATAACGCCTGTGTGTCGCCAATAAAGTATCAACAATATGCCGAACAGCATGCCGCCAAGATGTGCAAAATGTGCCACGCCGCTCATCAAGCCGCGGGTGCCACAAATCAATTCAAACACGCCGTAGCCAATCACCATCCATTTTGCCTTGATAGGAAATGGGAATGGAATGATAAACATCTTAAGGTTGGGAAACGACATGCCGAATGCCAGCAGCAAACCAAACACTGCGCCAGAAGCGCCTACTGTAAGGTATCTGAAATTAAGAAATTCTGCATGGTCGCCAATCCGCCCGGCACTGATAGCCTTCGATGCTTCGGCGGTGCTTACACCTAATGTGCTTGCCACATCGCCAACCCAAGTAAACTGCCATACAAGTTCCTGAACAAGTCCTGCCCCTATACCGCACACCATGTAGTAGATGATGTAGCGTTTCGCCCCGAGCATACGCTCGAGCAGAGCACCAAACATATAGAGGTTGAACATATTGCAGAACAAGTGGAGTATGCCACCTTGCACACTTGAGGAATCGTGCATAAACATATAGGTCACAAACTGCCATGGCATGAAGTCGTCGGCCTGCCAAAAATGCAAAGCCAAATACTGCTCCAAAAAGAAGCCGCGAGTTTGCAGCACAAGTGTAGCCACCCACATCAGCACATTGATGATGAGCAAATTCTTGGTGATTTCGGGGATTGACCCCAAAAACGAACCATTTCGTGATGTATTGTAACTCATAATTTTTTTTTGTTTTAATCAATCCCGTCCTCTCCCCAGTCTTTTTTGGGGCGACGCATGATTTTGATTTGTATAAAATACAAAATTAATGAAAATAGTGCAATTTTCACGCCATAGCCTCTCAAATTCTCCGATTTTTACTTTTTTTTCGCATTTTCAGCACAGTTTTCTTGTCAGAGAAATTTCTATTAATTAACTTTGCCACAATAAAATACTTATATCAAGTAATAATTTTAAAAAGTCACATTTTTTAAACCTTTATCATTATGAACAAAACCGAATTAATTAATGGTATCGCAGTAGAAGCAGGAATGAGCAAAGTTCAAGCAAAAGCTGCTGTCGAAGCCGCCGTTAAAGTTATGGAAGCTGCACTCGTGAAGGGTGACAAAATCTCTCTCGTTGGCTTTGGCACATTGGCTGTTCACGAAAAGGCTGAACGCAATGGCGTAAACCCTGCTACAGGTGCCAAAATTACAATTCCTGCAAAGAAGGTTGTGAAATTCAAACCTGGTGCAGAACTTGTAGAAAAGATGAAATAACTATCGGTTAGCAAACAGAAACATTTTTGGGATGGAAGTTCTCCATCCCATTTTTTTTGCAGCAAAACGACAATTTTTAAGCACAAACCGCAAAATCGAGCCTATTTCGTTGGCAATGTGAAAAATAATTGGTATCTTTGCCCGATTTTTACACAGATAACTAAAATAATATGTTTACACCTACAAAAAAAACCATCGTACTGGGTGACGGACGTGAAATCACCCTTGAAACTGGAAAGCTTGCTAAGCAAGCCGATGGAGCGGTTGAACTGCGCATGGGCAACACTATGCTCCTTGCGACAGTAGTTTCGGCTAAAGAAGCCGAAGAAGGTGCAGATTTCATGCCCCTTCAAGTTGAATACAAAGAAAAGTACTCGGCTATTGGCCGTTACCCTGGAGGCTTCACTAAACGTGAAGGACGCCCTTCTGATTATGAAATCCTTACTGCACGATTGGTTGACCGTGTGTTGCGCCCTCTTTTCCCAAGCAACTATCACGCCAACACTATCGTCACCGTAACTCTCTTCTCAAGCGACGGCAAGGACCAACCCGATGCACTCGCTGGCCTCGCAGCTTCTGCAGCTATTGCAGTGAGCGATGTGCCTTTTGAAGAACCTATCGCTGAAGTGCGCGTAGCTCGCGTCAACGGCGAATTCGTCATCGACCCAACCTTCGAACAACAGCAAAACGCTGACATTGAATTGATGGTAGGTGCAACTTATGATAATATTATGATGGTTGAAGGCGAGATGGACGAAGTAAGCGAAGACGACCTCATTGCAGCTCTCAAGGCAGCACACGACGCTATCAAGCCTATGTGCGTGGCTCAAAAAGAACTCGCTGCTCAATTGCAAGTCGTTAAGCGCGAATACTGCCACGAAACTGATGACGAAGAACTTCACGAACGCATGCGCGCAGAAGTTTATCCTAAGTGCTACGCTGTGGCTAAGGCTGGTAGCGCTGATAAGCAATGGCGCAACGAAACATTCAAGAAGGCTTTCGACGAATTCGTAGAAACCATTCCTGAAGAAGAACGCGAAGAAAAGGCAATGATGGTGAAGCGCTACTTCGACGAAATCCAACGCGACGCTGTGCGCCGTTGCATCCTCGACGAAGGTTTGCGTCTCGATGGCCGTAAGACCACCGAAATCCGCCCAATCACTTGCTGGCCAGATTACCTCCCTGGTCCTCACGGATCTGCAGTGTTTACCCGTGGCGAAACTCAATCTCTCGCTACCTGTACACTCGGTACCAAGCTCGACGAAAAGCTCGTTGACGACGTGCTCTATCGCGGCAACGAACGCTTCCTCCTCCACTACAACTTCCCTGGCTTCTCTACTGGTGAAGCTAAAGCCGGACGCGGTATCAGCCGTCGTGAAATTGGTCACGGCAACTTGGCACACCGTGCACTCAAGCGTATGATTCCAGAAGACCTCCCTTACACAGTGCGTATCGTGAGCGACATCCTCGAATCTAACGGTTCTTCTTCTATGGCAACAGTTTGTGCAGGCTGCATGGCATTGCTCGATGCTGGTGTAAAGATGAAAAAGCCTGTTGCTGGTATTGCTATGGGTCTTATCACCGACGAAGGTAACGTGAAGCACGCTGTGCTCAGCGACATCCTCGGCGACGAAGACCACTTGGGCGATATGGACTTCAAGGTAACCGGTACTGTGGATGGTATCACTGCAACTCAGATGGATATCAAGTGCGACGGTCTTCCTTACGAAATCCTCGAGCAAGCACTCCGCCAAGCTAAAGAAGGCCGCATGCACATCCTCGGCCTCATCAACGAAGCAATTCCTGCTCCACGCGAAGACTATAAGCCACACGTTCCACGCATCGTTCACATGACCGTTGACAAGGAATTCATTGGCGCTATCATCGGTAAGGGTGGTGAAGTGATTCAAGGCATCCAAGAAGAAACTGGCGCTACCGTTACTATCGATGAAATCGACGGCAAGGGAGAAATCGACATCTCTGCTCCAGAAAAGGAAAAGATTGATGCAGCCATTGCACGCATCGAAGCCATCATCGCAGTTCCAGAAGTCGACAAGGTTTACACCGGTAAGGTTCGCAGCATTCTCGAATTCGGTGCTTTTGTTGAATTCATGCCTGGCCGCGATGGCTTGCTCCACATCAGCGAAATCAGCTGGAACCGCCTCGAAAGCATGGAAGCAAGCGGCTTGAAGGAAGGCGACGAAGTGCAAGTGAAGCTCATCGAAGTCGACAAGAAGACTGGCAAGTTCCGCCTCAGCATGCGTGCACTCCAGGAAAAACCTGAAGGCTACGTAGAGCAAAAGCAGGAACGCCGTCCACGCCGTGATGGCGACCGTGGTCCACGCCGCGATGGTGGCAACCGTGGCCCACGTCGCGAAGGTGGCAACAACCGTGGCCCTCGTCGCGACTAATCACCAAACTGAAATAATACATTTCAAATAATTCCTCAAAGGGAACCGGGATTCTGGTTCCCTTTTTTCATCCTTCACACCGCGGGATTATTTTAAAAAAAACATTGCAATCATCATTTATTTGAAAAAAAATCAATAACTTTGTTTCACAAAGCACATTATTATGAACACAGCTAACCTTGGTTTCATCACATACATTATCGGCAACCTATCACGCCGATTGGGTATTTCCCAGAAAGAAACATACAAGAAGCTCCAGTCGTCGGGGATTCTTTCCGGCTACATTGTGCCATGCTATGATGTGCTTCACTCCTTCAGCAAAGAGTATCTGATGGACGACCTCACACAATATATGAAAGAGAAAGGAGTGCTGAAATGATAGTATACCACGCCTCCGATATGGAAGTGAAAAATCCCGACACTTCACATTCCAGAAAATACTTAGATTTCGGACCTGGCTTCTATGTCACAGTTATTAGCGAACAAGCAGAGAAGTATGCAGAACGATTCCTAAGACGGGGAAAAGATGCATGGATCAATGTTTACGAACTCAACGAAGAGTGCCTCAAACAGAAAATCACAAAATTTGATTCTTACGATGAACAATGGCTTGACTACGTGATGGCATGCCGCACAGGCGCAACACCTGATGATGCCGACATCATAATGGGAGGCATTGCTGATGATCAAATATTCCGAACTATCGACCTCTACTTTTCCGGATTAATCAGCAAGCAAGATGCTCTACAACGCCTTGTTTACTCAAAACCAAATATGCAAATCTGCATTCGTTCACAAGCGATTATCAACAAATTCCTAACTTTTAAAAGCAGTAAAAAGCTATGAGTAATCACGACGAAGCGTTTTGCGCCATAATAGAGAACAAGTTCTCCCGCATCATCGCTGCCATTAGCGAATTGCATGGAATTTCGTTGGAAGATGCTATGGAAATATTCTACAATTCCGAAACATCAACCCTCATCGAGGAAGGTGTGGCCGACCTCCATTGCCGAAGCGACAAATATTTGGCAGAGGAGGTGTGGCAAGAAATGATGGTTGAAAAACGACTGAAATAAGACTACCGTGGCCCTCGTCGCGACTAATCACCAAACTGAAATAAATTCACGAAATATAAATGGGAATCGAAAAAATTAATCGGTTCCCATTATTTTGTTTCTATCAAATGTATTTTCTTGGAAGTGGATTTATTCGCCTAAAAGTTTTAGGATATATTGGCACTTTTCGGTGTTGCCGAGGGTCTTGCCTTTGTCGCACGAAAGTTTAATACAGTCGTGCCATTCACGCAGTTCGGTAATGCGGCTGCGGGTAAGTTTAATCACGATGTTTGATGGCTTGCAGCCAGTCACATCACACGTGAGATATGTGCCGATACCATAACTGTCCATCATGCGGCCTGCAGTATAGCGATGGAGTTCAATAGCACGGTCAAGGTTCAAGCCATTGCTGTAGACCACCTGCTTGGTAGCTGGATCAATGCCCAACGACTTATACTTTTCAATGATTTTCTCAAGTTGTTCTTCTTCTTTGCCACTGTCCACGCGAAGTCCTTTATACATCATCGCCATACGCTTTGAGAGGTTGCTAAAGAACACTTTGTCGCCGAAGCAGTCGTAGAGGTAGATGCCGTTGTCGCCATCATACACGTCGCTAAACTTGCGCATCACATTGAAGTTACATTCAAACACGCCTGTCACATTTTCTTCAAACGATACCAACTGGTGGCTCATCGTGCCTATTGGAATGAGGTCGTACTTCATGGCCAAATACACATTGCTGGTGCCGGTGAATGTACCCTCCCACTTCTGGAATTCGCCATTTTCATCGGTATAGCCACCTTTGAGGTATTCTTCCTTGAAAGTGCGCACCACCATATCTTGGTGAGCCTTCGAAAAGCGGCGGCGCTGACCGAAGTCGCTGATGGTCAATCCTCCACGCAAAGCCTTGCGCGCCTTTTCCCGGCTGCGTTCCTCTTCAAGAGCGGCATCGTATTTGTCCACGTCGCCATTGAGAATGTGGGTAAGTTCGCTGATGCACGAAAGCAACACCATCTCCCACATGATGGTAGAAAACCATTTGCCCTTCACAGTGATGTGGAGTTCGCGGTTTTCATCCTGGCTGATAGCCACTTCTGCGGGATTGAAGCGATAGCCGCGAAGCAAAGTGAAGAACCAAAGTGGCAGATAATACATCTTGCGAGTCATGAAGTCAATTTCCTCGTCGGTGATGTACACATTTGGCATATAGTTCACTTGCTCTTGAAGAAGCTCGGCAAACCCTTCGGGATATTGGGTGTGATTGCGGTCAAAAAAAGTGTATTCCACCTCTGCGCGTGGATACTTTTGAAGAATATAATACAGACAACTGAAGGTATAGGCATCGTTGTCGGTAAGGTGAGTAATAATCTGTTTCATCGTTAATTAGCAAAGTTTTTTATACGGTTGGAAGTGATATGCCACACAGCTGGCGATACAGGTTCAGCGCATACACGTCTGTCATAGCACTGATGTGGTCAAGAACCGCCTGAATCTTCTCAAACAGGCTTGCTGCGTTCACATCATATTGTTCTGGGAATTTGTTAAGCAAAAGTTGTGAATAGTTGCGCTCTGGATGCATCACCGCGTCAATCAGTTTGTCGAGCAGAAGGTTGATGATGCGGTTACCGGCAAGGTCTACGTCGGTCACATAGCCAGCACAGTAGAGTTTCTTTTTGGCCAACTTGCTGCATCGGCTATAGCCCTCAGCAGCCAATGGCGAAATGTGGTCGATAAGGCAACCATCATACTTACCCTCAAGAATCTGTTCTTCGCCTTCAACGAATGCCTTGGCACATTCCTGCACGAGCAATCCCACCACGCTCGAGCGGAGATAGGCGATTTTTTCGTTCGGGTCATCCACCTTCGACATCACCTCACGCATATGGTCTTGTTTCTCTGGAGTAAAATATGCCAGTAGCAGATTGATGGTTTCTTCGGTGCCAATGATTTTCAGTTTATGACCGTCCTCAATATCCATCACCTGGTAGCAGATATCGTCGGCAGCCTCAACCAAATACACCAGTGGGTGACGACAGTAGCGGCCATCGCCCAACTTTATCAAGCCAAGTTCATCGGCAATCTGTTCGAAGCTGGCTTGCTCAGTTGAGAAGAAACCGAATTTCCCCTTCGTTCCCGCATAGAGCGAAGCATAGGGGTATTTCACGATAGAAGCCAATGTGCTGTAGGTCATTGCGAAACCACCCACACGCCGACCATTGAACTGATGCACAAGCGAGCGGAAGCTATTGGCGTTACCCTCGAAGTGAACAAGGTCGTTCCACTGTTGTTCATTGAAGTGAGACTTCAGTTGCTGACCTTTCCCCTCACTGAAATACGCGCCTATGGTCTTCTCGCCCGAATGGCCAAACGGCGGATTGCCCAAATCGTGGGCCAAGCAAGCAGCAGCCACAATTTCCGGGATGGCGTCCATACGCGCAGCCCAAGATTCAGCGGCGTACTTGTCGCCAAGCAATAGCAGCACCTCGCCAGCAAGCGATTTACCCACGCACGACACCTCAAGCGAGTGTGTCAAGCGGTTGTGCACAAAAATGCTCCCTGGCAGCGGAAACACCTGTGTTTTGTTCTGCAATCGGCGAAAAGGCGACGAAAACACCAGGCGGTCGAAGTCGCGTTGGAAATCGCTTCTCACCCCACCCTTATTATCGTGATAATGTTCCAAGCCCAATCGCTTATCGCATATCAGTTGGTTCCAATTCATCTTCATAATCGTGTAGTTATTCAATAATCCAGGACCGAAGCCCCTGAAAAAACAAAGTTAGTAAAAAAAACTGACATCCCATCCCCTCCCCCCTCCAAAAAATCCCACACCAAAAAAGCCCCCGTTCCCGCCGGTTTTCCGGCGGGTAATCCACAAATTCCCCTTTTG
>JAUNNJ010000085.1 GCA_030531495.1 Bacteroidales bacterium | reverse complement strand
AAGTTAAGAAGTTAAGACGATACCAATAGAAGACGATGCCGATATGTCAATACGTTCGTTCCTGTGGGAGTTAAGGAGTGAAGAAGTTATCGCTCCTGCGGAGCTCTGAAGTTAAGACGATACCAAGTAGGTCAATACTCTGTGCGGAAGTTAAGAAGTTAAGACGATACCAATAGAAGACGATGCCGATATGTCAATACGTTCGTTCCTGTGGGAGTTAAGGAGTGAAGAAGTTATCGCTCCTGCGGAGCTCTGAAGTTAAGACGATACCAAGTAGGTCAATACTCTGTGCGGAAGTTAAGAAGTTAAGACGATACCAATAGAAGACGATGCCGATATGTCAATACGTAAAAGAACTCAGGCGCGAAGATAGGTATTTCACAAAGCGATGGCAATGCCGAAGTGGTTTCTTTTAAAAAGTCACCGAGTGTTGGAGTGAGAATAAACACCGATTATATCCGATTTAAACCCAAATAACACCGATTTGATGTTCAACGCGTGATGGGGCACGAGCGACCCTCTCCGAGGCTCTGGCTTGGGGGGACGCTGTGGCTCCAAGCTGCGCGATTTCGCTCCTTTGGAGCTTTATCGCTTGCATGGAGTTAACCACAACCAGTCGTCGCCGACGACTTTTGACTGTCGGGGCGAGGGTGTTTAGCGTCGTTTTTTGAGGGTGGGTTATCCGAGTTTTGAAAACAAATTTTACGATTTCGTGCCCTCATCAGGCGTTTTATAAAAATGCGAATGCGATGGAGTGGTTATTTGTGAAAATAAGTGATTTATGCCGACATTTTTTCTGTTTCTTGGAATTGAGCGACATAATCTTCAAGCGACTTCACACCTAATTTGGCTGCTATTTGTTTTCGCTTGTTATATACTGTACGTATGTTTGTATACTGAAGGCATATCATTATTGCTGTTCTTGAATATCCACAACAAAAAAGGGCTAAGTAATTTAATTCATCCTCCCGTAAAGTATTCCCAGACTCTTCCTGAGCAACATCCAGTACGTTTCGGTACAAGTCATTGGTGAGAGCCTTGATACTACTCCAATAAGATAAATCAGCTTTTATCTGTTTCGATGGTACAGTTATAAATTTATTGAAATATTTTCTAAACTTGTCTCCAGGATGCTCGTATGACAGGATTACAAGTTCATGGATTGCTTGAATCTGCCTATCAATGATTTTCCGCATTTCATCGGATGCGTCTAACTTGCTTTTCATCGATAGGATGCTTTGATTTAACTTGTCGCACTCTTCTGCTGTTCTGGTCAAATCATGTGTGGTCTCTTCTATTTCCTGTTGCTTTTCAAGTGCTACCCTTTGCGCATTTTCAATTTTGTTTTCATAATTTTTGAGCCTTGCTTGCATCTGTTCCAGACCGGCAACCGAGTCCCTCAAATCAGAAGACAACATTTCATATTCCACCTCCTTCTGTTTAATTGACTGCCTGTATCTGAGAATAAGCAACAGCAGAACAACGCAAATTAACACGATGATAGACAATCCAAACATGGAGTAATTAAGCCGCGAACTTAATTGCTCGTTTTTCAATTCTTGCTCTTTCTTGTCATATTTTTTCTCAACAGCAAGTAGCTTGTCGTTAAGCCCAGCTATTAGAATTGAATCTGAAATCGTATCCACCTTCAAATAATTCTGTAGCGCTAAACGAGGATTATTTTTACTTTTTTCTATCTCATACTGCGCCCGAAAATTTCGTAATCTATCAAGTGCAGAAGTTGTTGGCGGAGCAATTTTTAGAAAATGTTCAGCAGAATCAGGAACATTCAGTTTTGCGTATGATGTTGCTAAAACATAATATGGCTCTGCTATTGATGAATCGGGGCAACTATTAAGTGCACGGATAGCATATTCTTTCGATTTTTTTATGTCATGCTTCACCTCATCATAATACTCCGCTAAAAAAATCAAATTTGAATACAGAACATTCTGATTTTTCTCGGCAATGGCAAGTTTTATGGCGTTATTGATATAGCATTCTGCACTGTCCTCTTTGTTTTTTATTGTACGATATAAGCCCCCAATCTCTGTTAGGCATATCATCTGGTAGTGGTTATCATGAATTTTTTTGTACAACGAAAGCGCCTCTTGATATTTTTGAAGAGCAATGGTTGAAGACCCAATTGCTGACGATTGGTATATATTTCCTAATCTCAACTTGGAGTAGGCAAGATTCTTAAGGTCGTCTTTAGGCATTGAACTTTCTGCTTTGTGATAACATTTCACAGCAATCTCTGGCTCGCCCATGTCCTCGAATACACATCCTTGGAAAATCAGGGCTCTCGTGTATTTATTACCATCACTATTGCGCTCGTAATAATTCACTACGCTATTAATTATTGAGTCGCTTGCAAACGGAACGTAATTTTTGTACTGTGCTTCGGTGAGCAGGAGGTCGTAATATGCTCTATCCCCTTTGCTGAAGTTTTCGGTATTTAATGCAGATAATGATTCGTACGCTATCTCTGGCTTATTTTGCTGGAGAAGCGAATCTATTTGCCCTAATTCAGCATTGGTGTTAGCATTCTTGCAAGATGCACAAAAAAGAACAAATACTAGAACAATTAAAATTAACTTATTCATTTCAAATATCATGTTTGCACAAAGTTAATACAATTATAAGCATCAACAAATTTTTATGATAAAATGAAGAAGAAGGATGTATACACTATTTAACAAATCACCTCGAATTTTGTTGACGTATATTAACATGGGGGGGGGTAGATTTTAACATTTAATTTCGGGATTTATTTAAATGACATTTTCAAAAATTAACATACTGATTTTTGGGTTATTAAGAATTTTCAAATGAATCATTATGAACGAGGTTTATTGCTTATTTAACATTTTCATATTCTAAATTTGCAACATGACAATTCACTTAATATTTTTTGTAATATGAAAAAAACAGTTTTCCTTTATACCTATGACAACCTGAACCGATTGACCTCCGCCAACTACGGCACCGATTCGGAGGACGAGATATTGGGGGCACTGGCTTTGGCGAACGAACGTGACTATTCATGCAGTTACGCATACGACCTGAACGGAAATATCTCGTCTATCATGCGCAAGGGAGTGAAGCGAAAACTCAATGTGTTTGACATGGCGATGGTGCAGTTCGGAAAAATCGACGACATGTCGCTGGAGTACAACGGCAACCAGCTGAAAAAGGTCACAGACCAATGTGACAACCTCACCTACGAGGGTGCGATGGATTTCAAGGACGGTGCCGACCAGTCGACAGAATACGCCTACGATGCAAATGGCAATATGACGCGCGACCGCAACAAGGGTATTCACAGCATCACCTACAATATGCTGAATCTGCCACAGATCATTCTATTCAACGATGGGCACGAGACGCGCTACACCTATGCAGCCGACGGGCGCAAGCTGCGTGTGCAATATTTGTTGAACAATTTTGCGATTTTCGATGGCGCTGCGGGGTGTTTTAGTGTGGCTTTTTTGGGGGTGGGTTATCCGAGTTTTTTGTGGCGATTCAAAAAAATTTTTTCTTCGTAGTGTAAGATGGTGGAAATGAGCGAGTTCTTGGGATTGAAAAAAGTAGTAAAAAATTTGGAGGTTATTAGAGTTTAAAATTACTTTTGCATTGGGAAAGTTGCTTTTCTCGCAAAAAAGTTGCATTTTTTTTTTGCGTAAATTTGCGTACGGCAAAGCCTGATGCTGAGCCACTTGTAGAAGATTTTAATACAAAACAGATAATAAGATAAATTGAACTTTCTGGATTAATTTTACGGATATGAAAAAGTTATTGTTTCTCGTATTGGCTATTGCTACAGTGTCGATATGCTATGCACAGCGGGAGGTCTTTCCTGTCAGCTGGGACAGCGTGACCGTAATTGTAAACCACAATCCCGACTCGGTGGCGTCGCTCGTGAAGCGTATGTCGGCAACAACGTTGGATACTTCGCTTACCTACGAAGAGCGCCGTTTGGCTTTCTATGGGCAGTCGTTGTTGACAAAAGACGAGGAAGATATTCATAGCTCTGATTTATCAAAACTATTAAAAGCGGCAAAGTATGAAGAGTCGCTCTCAAAGGCTGAAGAAATGTTGGCGATTAATCCTCTGTGTCTGGAAGCACTGGTGTCTGCAGAACACAGTGTCCTAAAAATGGTGAAGGCTGGCAGCAATAAATGGAAAATGGATGATGCCGCGGTTTATTATAACCGTGCTATGCGCATATATAACACGATTGCCACTACTGGTGATGGGAGTGCCGAGCATCCTTTTTATGTCACAAAGGTGGCCGACGAATATAACTTCATGCGTCACTATTTGGATTTATGGGCGTATGCGAGTCAGGCTCTTGTTGGGATGTGCGACAAATTTACGCTCAAAGAGGGTAGTCAGTACTATGATGATTCCACTATTTATTTTGAAGCTTCGCGGCCAATCCAAAAATTGCAGGCAATTTTTGGAATGTGAAGAACAATTCGGTTGGAGTTGTTAAGTGATTTTTTTTGCAATAAATAAGAAATAATAAAAGATATGAAGCGTTTTTGCAAACTGTTTTTCGTGATGGCGATAGCCATGGGCTTTATGTGTGCACAGCAGGCTGTGGCACAGATAAAGGTGAATCAAAAATTTGGTAAACCTACAGAAGAGGAGATGGCGATGACCACCTATGCAGCCGACACCAGCGCCGCTGCTGTGGTGCTTTATGCTTCCAGAACGGTGCGATACGAATTTGCGCAAACCGATTTCAAAACCATTACCGATGTGAAGTGCCGTATTAAGGTGCTGAAAGAGGAAGGTAAGGAGTGGGCTAATGGTAGCGTGGTGTTTGACTACAATAACGGTAAGTATGGCAGTTGCGAAATGCTCAGCCAGCTGAAAGCCTATTCCTACAATATGGAAAATGGCAAGGTGGTGAAGACGAAGATGGAGAGCAGTATGGTGAGCAACGAAGACCTCACCAAGCGTAAGCGTGTCACCAAGTTTACAGTGCCAAAGGTGACTGTAGGCTCTGTGATTGAATATGAATACTCTATCAGCAGCGATTTCTATTACACGATTGACGATTGGAATGCACAGCGAAGCATTCCTGTGCTTTACACAAGCTATGAATTGACTATCCCTGAATATTTCAATTTTAATGTAAATGAAACGGGGTTCCATCGTTTGGAGCATGGACGCAAAAGTGTGAACACCACTTTCTCGCTCAAGGGTGGCTATTCGGCATCATGCAGCTGTGAAGAGTACACTTTCGTGGGGCGCGACTTGCCTGCGCTGAAGAAGGAGAACTTTGTGTATAATCCGCTCGTGTATGGCCAGAAGGTGACTGCCGAGCTGATGAGCATTCAGTTTCCGGGCGAGCCATTCCACAGCTACACCACCACATGGAAGAGTGTGGACGAGCGCCTGATGGATGCCGACGGATTTGGCGACCTTCTGAAAAAGCATGTGCTTAAAGATGAGATGGCTGCTGCGGGCGTGGCTTCGCTGCCTTCGGTCGAGGAAAAAGTGAAGGCTGTGGTGAAGCTGGTGAGCGATAAAGTGCGTTGGAACGAAAAGGTGGGGCTTACTGGTGTGTCGGCATCGAAGGCTCTGAAGGAGGGCTCTGCCAACAATGCTACTATCAACTTTATGCTCATCAATATGCTTAATGATGCGGGCATTGAAGCCTTTCCAGTGGTGCTTCGCACTCGCGATGAGGGTTTTCTGCCTGTGACCAACCCCACCATTGATGCCCTCACCACCGTGATTGTGGGCTACAGCGATGGTGAGAAGAACCACTATCTGGATGCCTCGATGTTGCAAGATGGCTATATCGATGTGCTGCCGGGCATTATGCTGGTTGACCGTGCCCATGAGGTGCGGAAGGATGGCTTGGGCGAATGGCTGAACCTGCAGGATGCGTCGGTGGCAAAATGCACGCAGTCGGTGATGGCAACATTGGATGCCTCTGGCGTGCTTTCGGGTACCAGCAGTTCAAGAGCCACCGGTATTGATGCCGCACAATTTCGCAAGAGTTTCCGTATGGCTTCCGACAGCACCACTTATGTGAGCGAGAAGGCGAATCGTCACAATATCGAAATCAGTGAATGTAACATGGGCAACGCTCGTGGCTTCTTGCCTGTGGTCACCGAAACGTTTACATTCACTAAGCAGTGCAACAGTGTGGGAGATCTCATCTATATTAACCCGCTCGTTTTCCCGCTTTTGGATGAGAATCCATTTGTGGCAGAAGAGCGAAAGGTGCCTATCGATTTCCCAACTTTTGAAACTCAGCTGCTCATTGCCAATATCACACTACCCGATGGCTATGCTGTGGAAGCATTGCCTGATCCAATCAGTATGATGTCGACCGACAAGAGTATCAAGTTCTCTATGCAGATGGGACTTGCAGAAAATCAGCTGGCTGTGCGATGCACCTACTCGTTGAGTAAACTCTTTTTCGCTGTCGACGAGTATTTGGATGTGAAGGCCATGTTTAGCGAAATAGCAAAACAGTGCAACAATATGGTGGTGATTAAAAAAGCGGAACAATGATGAACCGATATATCTTCATTACAGCCATCTTTGCCTTGGCAATGCTTGCCGAGGAGGCTTTCGCTCAGACCGATGCCGACGCGAGGGTGGTGGAGCAGACCACGCAGGTGGTGTGCAAAAACAAGAACAATGCCACCGAGAAGCACAAGGTGGTGTATGAAATTCTGAACCAGAAAGGTAAGGAATTTGCCGATGTGAGCATCATGTGCGACAAGTATAACTCGCTTTCTTCGTTCTTGGGCATTGTGACCGATGCCTCGGGCAAGGAAATCAAGAAAATAAAGAAGGGCGATTTGAATCGCACCGAATATTCTTCGGAAGCATTTGCCACCGACGATTATCTTCTCTACTACGAATACACGCCGCCCACTTATCCCATCACGGTGACCTATGAATGGACCGAGGAAATGAAGGGCGGTTTGCTCGGATTTCCTGCGTTTGTGCCGCAGATGGGCACTCGCCTGGAAGTGGTGCATTCTAAGTATGAACTCACTGCTCCTGCCGATATGGGCATCAGATACAAGGCTGTGAACATGCCTTCGACGGTGGAGGAAAAGAAAAACGCCGATGGCACCGTCACCTTCGTGGCGGAAATGAATCAACTCGCTCCAGTGCCTGACGAAGACTACCATGTGCCGGCATTGGAGATGCTGCCTGCTGTGTATTTCGCTCCGAGCGATTTCAACTATTTGGGCACGAGTGGCAATAGTAGCACTTGGGAGGATTTGGGCAAGTGGCAGTATGGCTTGCTGGACGGACGCGACGAGCTCACTGATGAGTTTAAAGCCTCGCTCCATGCCATGACCGACACTTGCACCTCGGTGCGGTCGAAGATTGCGGTAGTGTATCAGCTGATGGAGAAAACCACTCGCTACGTGAGCATCCAGTTGGGCATCGGCGGTCTGCAACCATTTCCCGCCAAAGAAGTGTGTCGCACAGGTTTTGGCGATTGTAAAGGCCTTACCAACTATATGCGTGCCATGCTCAAGGAGCTGGGTATCCACAGTGTGTATTGTACCATCAATTCGGGCAAAAGACGTGATTTTTATCCCGATTTCGCCAGCTCGGGCATGTCAAACCATGTGGTGCTCTGTGTGCCAGAAGCAAGTGGCGACTCGCTATGGATAGAATGTACCAACGCCACGTTGCCATTAGGCTATGTGCACAGCGACATCGCAGGGCACAATGCCATGGCTGTGGATGAACAAGGCGGACATCTGGTACGTTTGCCCGAATATGCCGACACACTCCACTTGCAAACTACAAATGTGGATGTGAAACTCGCTGCCGATGGATCGGCACAACTTCGGGTGCAACAACGCTCTGAGTTTGGCCAATACGAAGACTTGATTCCGCTGCGTTACGCCGACGATAAAAAGCGCAAAGAATGGGTGTTGAAGAACTTGACGGTGCCCCAGGCCACCGTTAGCACGATTTCTGTGGACGAGCATCGCGAGCCTTATGGTGTGCCTTGCATGAATGTGACGGCGGAAATCGATAGCCGTAAATATGCACATATCACAGGCGCACGCATGTTCGTGCCCGTGAATCCCACGCATCGCACCTATTCATCAGTACCCAACCATCCCAATCGCAAGGGCAAGGTGTATGTGGGCACAGGTTATCGTGATATCGATGTGGTCACCATCCACATTCCCGATGGCTTTACGCTTGAGGCTCTTCCTGCACCGGTGCAACTGAAAGAGGCATTCGGCGAGTTTGAGATAAAAGCTGAAAAAATCAACGACCAAACTGTGGCTGTCAACACCTCACTCACTATGCATCGTGGCACATATCCCGTAGAAGCGTTTAAAGCCCTCTACGAATTTAAAAAGAAGGTGTTTCTGCAATACCACCAGCAGTTGGTGCTTAAAAAATAAGCATTACTTTTGCATTGGAAAAGTTGCTGTTCTCGCAAAAAAGTTGCATTTTTTTTGCGTAAATTTGCGTACGGCAAAGCCTAACTCAAATTACTCGGACGACTTATTAAAAAAAATAAAAATAAATATAAACAAAAAATAAATATGGGCAGAATATCTTGTATAATATTAATTTTTGTCGCTTTTGTGAATGTTACAAAAGCAAATCCAGTAAACGGAGTAATGGAGCATTATTATCCCGAAATTTATGATAATGCATATGTTGTTGACACAATAGAAATAAATACTCCCCAAGTGATTTCGATTGGCTATCCTGGTTCATATTCTGATTTTTCATTTGTGACAGATTCTGTTACTGTAGTCAAAATTATTAACGAACTTAAAAGTATAAAGAAATGGTCAGATTTTGAAAAATATATCAAAAACGAAAATAGCTTAATAAATTCGTGCTATGTCTATATGATTAATACAGACTATTTTCAGGAAGAGTTTTTATTAAACTTATCAAAACGAGATAAGAAAAACCGTTCAATTGTTGACATTAGGAATTGTCCTGTTATAGAAAGAGGTAAAGAAGTAGCTTCATTTGAAGGAATCCCTATTTTATTAAGTAAATTCACTACCACAAAAGTGGAGAAATTTGTTCTATTATTAGTAAATGCAGGTTTTCTACGTTATCGATGTATGGACTGTGGTGATAAAAGGTATTATGTACCAACTGTTATGCCATATAACAAATATGTAAAAGTGGTGTTTCCGATTCATCAAAAATAAACAAGCACTTCTACAATATTACTAAAATCAGATGTATCTCCAGAGGATAAATAAAATGAGAAGATTATTTATAATTGCTTGCAGTGCAATTTGTTTGTGTGTTATGCATTCTTGTTCTTCTATGTACTATGTCAAAAAGAATGAGGAGTATACGAAAAAGATGGCACAAAATATCGTAAAAAAAGAGGGGAATGCGTTTTCTTTGTGGCAGGGAATATCCACGGGGTCTTATCTGTGGTATTACACTGATTCCACTGTTGTCATTAACAGATTGGTTAAGGGCAAAATAACATGGACACAAGAATACCCTTCGACCAATCGCGAGTTTAACCTCAAAGCGTTTACTGCCGATACAATTAAAGCGCTAGACGCAGATGTGTCAAGACGCAACCATATGGTTCTTGACGGTGACATGATAGATTTTAAGATAATAAACCAAGGCAATGAGTTAGAAGGTTGGTACCTTATACTTGTTGATAAATTTATAAATCAAAATTATGATCATCCAATGAATAATGAATTGGTGAGAATTCTAAAAACCATATATCGTTAGCACTAAGTACATCAAGAAGCCTGTACATTTTATAATTTGATAAATTTATACATTAGTGTCCAGTTAAAATATTGAATTAGGTGCGGGCTATGTTAACAAACAAAACGACAAGGAATGAAAAAAATAAAAAAAAAGAAAAGAAAGCGAAAGGACCCAGATGCGCCTAAGAAAATACGCATCAAAAAAATCAAGAAAAGGCCGAATGCCCTAATCCAATATTTGAAGTCTATAGAACCCAAATACATTCCTAGTTATATAGCAATAGTACTTTTTTGCTTTGCTATAATAAAGAGATTATATTTGGATTACCAATTAGCACATAATGGTGTCACAACAGTGGGATATTACAAAGAAGTCAGAACTGTTTATAGAAGGGGACTCCAAGACCAGATGTTTTATGTTTTTACTGTAAATGGTAAAGAATACGAAGGTATGACGTCTGATCACGGCCAGACCATCGGAGACACTTTAACCATAACGTATATTCCTAATAATCCCAAGCATAATTGCCCCGCCAGCGTACGTCATTTTTTTTAAGACAAAAATACAACCAAAAATCAAATTAAAGGAACTAACCAACAAATCAGACTATCGCATAAAAGATGAAATTATTTTTTTAATAAAACAGAAAAAATGAAATACTTGTTTTACTTGTTTTCAATACTATTTTTTACGGGATGTACTTTTTACAGCCCCAAGAAATTTAGTTTTCAAAAGCAGAATAAAGGAAACATCGACTCTATATGGTATGTTTCAAATATCCAAGCGATAAAAATCTCGGATTCGACTGACATACTTGCAGTAAAAAACTTGTTGACAGGTAAGAGGATTCTTAATCCGCGAAGCATTGTGAAAATCCCAGGTTGGGCTGGAACTATAAAAGTGTATAGTGGAGATTCAGTTCAGTCTTATGAAATTCATGGAAAACTGTTTATAACAGACGACAAAGGATACTATCAGGCTCCTATAAACCTCTCGACTGAAATCGATAGCATTATAAATCAATGAAACATTTAGTATTATTAGCAGTATTGCTTGCAGGCGCGGGTGCGATGCAAGCTCGTGATAAACAAGAGGTTGTGCAACTGAAAAACGGGCACAAGCTGATTGGAAAAAATTTATAGATATTATTAATAACACATCTTATTCAACAGTTGGTAATCGGAGGGGAAGCCACAGATTCAATCCTTTCTCAACCTTGAAAAAGTATGGAAGAATTGTTGTACACGAATGAAAAAAAGAGTATTATTTATCGTTTCTGCGCTGTTAATATTTTTGACAATGGCAATGAACTGGGAAACAGTGAAGGATTGGGCATGTATGTTTGGACTTCACAAGAGAGAGGTGAAAGGCGTATGGGTGAGCGACATGGCGATATACCTATCACGCGAACAGGATGTGAACTATTGTGAAATGCTTTCCGAATCTTTGGATGGCAATATAGATTCGTTCAGAAAATTCATTCAAATTAAATATTTTGATGGTGAGTACTTCTATGATCACGGCTACAGGGTTTGTAAAGTGATTTCTTCATATAGCCAGAATGATGTGGCAAAATGTTTTTCTCTTTTCACCCAAGATGAACTCAAAGATATATTGTGGCTTCTTGAAGTTGGATTGGAGTACTATTCTTTATCAAGAGATGAAGTGAAAAAAATCAACAATGTGATAAAGCAGATTGAGGTAAAACTCAACAAAAAAGATGCTGAAAATTGATAGTTAATGGTACCAATCTACCAGAAACGGCACACCAAAGGAGTATCGTGATGTAATAACATTATAAATAATGAGAATTTATAAACATTATTCAATAGAGATTTCACTTCTCACCAACGATAATATGGAACGACTGCTCATTACATCGGTTGAACGTGACGGCGCGGAACATGTTTTGCTCTGCAGCAACACGTATGACGCGCTGGGGCGCTTGGCTACGTAATGCCGATGGCATCAGCATTTAATTGATGGTGGTGTGATTTGCTTATTATCAATAAAATTTAGTACATTTAAAATTATTCAAGAAATATGAAAAAGTTTGTAATTTATATTTTGATGGCGCTTGTGGGTAGCACAGCTGCCATTGCTAAGGAAAAACAAGAAGTTGTCCAACTGAAAAACGGCCACAAGGTGCGTGGCAAAATTGTGCAATATGCTCCACTTGACTCGCTTGTGATAGAAGAGCTTGACGGCAACCAGCAAACAATATATTGGAAAGATATTAAGCAAATCAAGAAAGAAAACTGGCAGCCTCAGCAGAGCTTTGGCAAGTCGTTCACTGAGGGCTTGGCTCAGATTCAGTATGATTGGAGGGCTATAAATCAAAAAATTCTGTC
>JAUNNJ010000084.1 GCA_030531495.1 Bacteroidales bacterium | reverse complement strand
ATGCTCTCCGATGCAAGTTTGTGGACTATCGAAACCGACAAAATCAGCGACACGACTGCTATTGAAATCCGAGAAGACAACTTCTTTGATATTTGTGGCATCGACGATTACGAATTGGCATTCTCAAATGCTCTGGCATATTTCATGAAGAAATATCCCGAACTTGTGGTTGAATTTGCACAAAAGGAATTGAATGCCACGGTTGAACCATTTACCAATATTCTTCGCGAACACGAAAACATTGATTTGCTACTTGAAAATCACCAACAGGTAGTAATCATAGAAAATAAAATCACCTCAAAAATCAATGGCGTGGAGGTAAAGAACAACCTGCAGGTGAAAAATCAGCTCAAAAAATACTATGATTATGTAGAAGAATTCGCGGTGAAGGATGAGTACAAAAAATTCAAAGGTAAAAAGAAAAGTTACTATGTACTCACACCAAACTACAACTTGATAACATTAGAAGACTACGACATTGATGGTTTTAAGAGTTCAGAAAAGTATAGGATTTTACTCTATAGCCAAATTTACAACTTCTTAAAAACCAAGCAATGCGATCAACCATATTCTGGAGATTCATACTTCAACGAGTTTGTTAAAGGGCTGGCAAAACACACCAGGGAAATCCACAACGACCTCTTTGAGGACACAAAACAACGCTTTATCAAGCAACTGAAAAAATTGGGAAAATAATCATTTTAAACTTTTACTTATGGGTGGTTGTATAACAACAATTTTTAAACATTGGTTTTGGGCATTTATGTTCTTCATTTTCCTCATTATGGGTTCAGTGCTCAAGTGCAGTCACTCGGTTTCCGATAAATACGATCGAGCCAGCATCAGGTCGCACCTTGAAGATGACGAAACTGAAGATGCAGCAAACCTAATGCACGACAATTTCGTAGATGATTTTTACGCCGACACATCACGCGTGACCCGTCGAGCAGGCGCCCTTGCTGAGGAAGTGATTGTACATTGTATTGAAGTGGGCGACATTGAAAGCGCTAAACAAGTTTTCCGCGACTATAAACATGGTTTGAGCGACTATGGACGCCCCAAGTTATTTAATTACATGGTGGAGCATAACATGCCCGATAGTTTGGATTACAAATAATTCGAAGTCCGAAAAAGATTCAATAACGCTTGCATGACAGAGGGCACACTATATATTTTAAGAAGGATCAATGATTATTTTTGTCCAATCAATATTTTATTGGTACATTGGTCACACAATATCTTCTTTAATTATTGACTATATTAATTTTATAAATTTTAGACCTATTTTTTAGTATGGTAAGTGGGAATAGTAAACAGGCGAGAATGGCCGATCAGCTTATTTTTGCGGTGATTTTAATCAGTTCTGCTGTTATCTATCTTCAAGTCAGCGGATACACTTGGCCTTGGCTTGAATATCTCGATTTTATAACCACTCTCATATTCTTAATAGAAATGATTGTGAAGCATAAAGTGTATGGTTTGAAGGGATACTGGAGCGATGGATGGAATCGGATGGATGGTATTCTCGTGATATTGTCACTCCCGTCACTCGTTACATTCTTCGTGCCTGTCAGTGGTGCGAATTTGAGTGTACTCCTTTCGCTAAGATTGCTTCGCGCTCTACGATTCTTCCGATTTGTTCATTTTTTTGGCAGCGGCATCAAACAAATGGGACAAGGATTCATGCGCGCTTTGAAAGCTTCGCGCTCTGTACTTGCCGCTTTTTTTATCATTATAGCAGTTTTTGGATTGATTAACTGTAGTCTTTTTGGACATATTTCTCCCGAGCACTTCGGTACCCCACTGCGGAGCATCTATTCCGTATTCCAGTTGTTCACTATTGAAGGTTGGTACGATATTCCTGCCGCTATCTGTCCTCTTGAAGAGAGCACTTTTATGGCAGGACTTGTGAGACTGTATTTTTGCATACTTCTAGTGGGAGGTGGTATTATTGGAATGTCGTTTATCAATTCCGTATTTGTTGATGCCATGATGGAAGACAACAACGAGGAATTAATCGACCGAATCAATCAACTCGAGGAAAAAATCGACAAGCTCTTAGAAAACAAAAAATAAATTCGAACTCCATCACAGAAATGTTTGGTTCATAATTTAATAATTATCTTACGGTAATTGATGCCGTATCTTCTGATTATGGGAGATGCGGCATTTTTATATTTTGGGAGAATGTTGTAAATTTGCGGTATGATGAGGCAAACAGCAAAACTAAAAAACGGTCGGTTGGGGCTTTACATTGCTCTGCTGGTGGGCGCCATTGCGGTGATGATGATGCTTAAGAACTGTGGTGGCGGTGAGATTCCGTTGCATCCGGGTAGCGAGAACATCTCTAAGAGCGGTGGCGATACGCTTGATGTGGCCATCGAGTACTCTCCTATCAGCTACTATACCTATGCCGACACGCTCGGCGGGCTGAACTACGATTTGCTGCGAATGGTGTCTGCACGAATGAAGCGCCCGATAAAATTCCATTCGGTGGTGACACTTGGCAAAGCTCTTGAGAAGTTGGATGAAGGCACCTACGATTTGCTTGCTGGCCAATTTCCTATGACTTCAGAAAATCAGGAAAAGTATCTTTTCTCTACTGATGTATTTCTCGACAAGCAGGTGCTTGTGCAACGTAAAGACGCAAAAGGCAACATCTCTGTAAAATCTCAACTCGATTTGGGGGGCAAAACTGTGTGGATAGTGAAGGATTCGCCTATGCGCGACCGGGTGGAGGCTCTCGGAAGGGAGATTGGCGACACCATCAACATTAAAACGGAGAACAATTACGGCCCCGAACAGTTATTCCTCAAGGTGGTGACTGGCGAAATTGACTACGCCGTCATCAATAGTCACATTGCCCACGAACTTGCACAAAAATATGCCGACAAGGTGGATGTGAATCGCGATATCAGTTTCTCGCAGTTCCAATCTTGGGTGATAAAGAAGGGCAATACCGAACTCTGCAAAAAAATCAATGAGCAAATCAAGGCAATCAAAGCCGATTCGCTCGTGTATCAAAAGTTGCTATTACGATATCTCTAACAGTTCACCTAATATAACCCAAAAAGTGCATGAGGGCATATTTGTTCCCTAATGCACTTTCTGTGTTTAATCAAAGAGGTAAATCGCTGTCCACTTCACCGTCATCTTGTGAAAACACATCTCCGGCTTCGGATTCTGGTTGGCTATCCCCTTCATTAGGTGCGGCACCGGACTTTAATTGCTGAAGATATGCGAGTTCATTGAGGGCATAGTCGTGGCTTTCAGGGTCGTCAAGCAATGCCTTATAGGCCTTTTCTGCCTCTTCAAATTCACCAAACTCAATCAGCGAGAAAGCACGACGACGCTTTAAGAATGATAGTAGGTTCTGCACGTGCTCTGGAATATCCTCGTCGTCGGTGAACTGCTGATGCACGTCTTCTGCGATTGTTTCTATCTCCTTGAACACGCGAATATCACCCGAATTGGTAAGCACATTCACATATTCCATCACATGGTGTATGTTGCCTGTGGTGCGTACGATATTCAGATAATAGAATGCCTTTTCATACAAGCCCAACTCGCAATAGCAGAAACCCAGATAGTAGAGCATCTGCAAAAATTGCTTGGTGGCTTCTTTACTGCTCGTGAAGAACGATTTGCGCGTGCGACGATACACATTTTCAAAATGAGCGATAGCCTCATAATAGCGATTATTGAGCATATAATGGCGCCCCCAATAAAGGTTGTAGGCATTGTTTGAGCATGTCACATCCATCAGCATTTCTTGCTCATCGCTCAATTCCTCGTTCTTATTCTCCGACACCTTAATCAGTGCATCTTTCCACATATAATCGGCCTCGGCACGAAGTTGGTCGGATGAAGAAAAGTCGTAGCCCACCAACAACGAGTGTGAAAGTGGAGTCTTGTTGTCGGTGGAGGTCGCAAGAATGGAATTACGCATGCTGGCATCGCTCTGGTCTAAAGCGAGAGTCACGCGATAGAACAGTGTGCGGTCGGCAATACCCGCCTCACGCATAGAGATTGTGAGCACATAAGTGTCGTCGGGACTTTCGCTCAATGGCGTTTTATAAGTGGCAGCCATCGTCACCACAGATGAACGATATGATGGTTCTTCGCCGCTGTCATCGACAATGAATGAAGTAAGGCTCACCTTCTCCAGGTCAGTTTCATCTTCCTTCATATCTGTCATGGTCTTATCGTCCATCACCTGCAGTCGGGTGAACTTGATATCCTTCCTGTCGAGCAAATCCTTTACAAGACTGCCGAGGGTGAGTTGCTTGCCCTCGCTGAAGAATGTGTCAGCAATAGTCTGCCCATGCTGAATTTCCTGATTTCTAATAAGAAATAATTCACGCTTTCTCTCAGAATACACACGTTCCACATCCAATGTGTGGTCTCTACGGCCATTCTCCACAGCATTTTTCAGGCATTCATTGAATTCACGCTGTGCTTGAAAGAATTCTGAAATGGCTTTGTGGAGCGACTCCACTGTAGCCACTTCAGCAAAATATGAAATATGTACTCCGATTTCCGCCTGCTCTTCACGGGTTACATAGGAATACTTATAGCAAGAATCATTGGAATTGCAACGGTTACAGGTGGCACGCACGATATCAAGATAGCGAGCAGGCACATCTACAATACGCGGAAACACAATCTCCACCCCCGATTCGTGGAAAGTATTAGCCACATAATGTCCACCTTGGAAATCAAAAAAATATCTGTTGAAGCCGCGCGATTTTTCTTCGTCGTCGGCCTCGAGTTCAAACTTACAATTATATTCAGCAAAAAATTGCTTCAAGGTGTCCTCAATAGAAGCATAAGAAACTGGGGCTGCCGCCTGATTGTCAGAAAAAGTACTTAATACGCCTTTAATGATTGATGATAATCCCATGTGATGTCTTTCGTTATTTGATTGATTTAATGTGTCGTTTTGTCATACTTTCTCCTGCTCCGAGAAAATTCTTCCTCAAAGTAACCGAAAAATCAAACGAATTCAATGCATCTGAAAGCTCGCTTCCACAGCAGCAGGAAAAGCCTTTATTCATATCTGTGCAAAATTAATCACAATTGTTCATACATACAAATGCAAAAAGTGTGCTAATTCCACCTTTGCATTATAAACAAGGAGAGGAATGTCAGTTTTTTCTGACATCCCTCTCACTTTATTTCAAGATTTAATCCTGCTATTGCATTAATTAAATCTGCCTAAATCGATTGAATAATATCCCAAACGAAGGCACGCAGACCCAGTTTTGGAGTTTTCACATCTTGCTCATGGAGATAGTCCAACACACGGTCGACACGGTCATCTGGCACCATCACCATCATAGCCGAGCACATTGATGGCCAAGCGTGTGAGCCATAGTGTGGCTCGCCGTCCTTAGAGCCACGACCGAACACCTGTTCCCAAGCAGTGAAGCCACGGCAACCCATTTGGTTGAGTGTTTCGACTATACGCTCATAATAGGCCTGGTCGAATGCTATAAATATTGCTTTCATTACTTTTCTTGATTTTTAGAGTTCGACATTTCCAAAGCCTTCTTGTGTTTGCGACGCTGACGACGAATACCATTGAAGGCGAAGATAGTGTAGAGAGTCGGAACGAAGAGCAGGGTAAGGATGGTTGAGAATGTCAGACCACCGATAACGGCAACACCCATTGGGCGCCACATTTCTGCACCTTCACCCGTTCCGACTGCCATTGGCACCATACCGAGGATTGTGGTGAGTGAAGTCATGAGCACAGGACGCATACGGCTCTTACCTGCATTCAATACCGATCGGCTAATGCTTAAACCACGCTCGCGGTTAAGTGTGATGTAGTCGATGAGCACGATACCGTTCTTCACCACAATACCAATCAGCATAATACCACCAATCATCGACATCACGTTGAGGTTGGTGCCCGTAATCCAAAGGATGAGAATCACACCAGAGAATGCAAACATGATTGAGGTCATGATGATACCTGGATAAGTGAACGATTCGAACTGAGATGCCATCACAATGTAAACGAGGATGATGATGAGCACGGCAAGCATACCGAGGTCGCGGAACGAATCCTGTTGGTCTTCAAACGAACCACTCAAGTTGATAGTCACACCTGAAGGGATTTCCATCTTGTCGAGCTGAGGTTGCACTTCTTCAATGATTTCACTCATAGGACGGTCTTGAACCACAGCAGAAACTGTGATGATACGTTCACGGTCCTTACGCTCAATGGTAGGTGGATTGAAGCGCTCAACCACTGTACCCACTTCTTTCAGGCGGATGCCTTGACCACGTGCGTTAAACAGCAAAATGTTTTCAATATCTTCGATTGATTGACGGTGTTCGGGGTCGTACATCACCTTGATGTCGTACTCATCACCATCTTCACGGAAATATGAAGCGGTAGTACCATTGATGCGGTTACGCAATGCCGAAGCCGCTGTGCTGAGGTTCAAACCATAAATGGCAAGTTTCTCGCGGTCGAAGTCCACCTGGTATTCCGGTTGATAACTTTCACGACTGATGCGAATGTCGGCAGTTCCCTTGATGCCTGAGAGCATACGTTTGAGGCGTTGTGCCACGCTATCGGTCTTTTCAAAGTCGTAACCATACACTTCATAGTCGAGAGTGGACTGACCACTCATACCGCCACCGCGGTTACCACCCACATTCACCATATATTTGGTGAGCTCTGGGTACTTCTTAAGGTCTTCACGCATAAGTGCCGCAATTTCTGTAAGGCTTCTTGTACGTTCGGCAAGTGGCTTCAACTTAATGTTCATAGAAATGATGTGTGAACCATTACTTTGCATTGATGCAAACGAGTTGTCGGTACTTGCCTGACCCACGGTGTAGTTATACTTATCGATTTCTGGATATTTCTTCTTCCATTCTTCATGTAAGCGCAACGAGAGGTCCTTTGCCATGTCGACACGTGTACCGATAGGCAATTCGAGGGTGACGCCCAAACGTCCGTTATCGCTCACTGGGAAGAATTCCGAGCCGATAAACTTAGCAAGTTGCATTGTTCCGAAGAAGATAGCAAGCACAGCAACGGTGGTAATCCAACGGTGCTTCACCACATGACCAAGCAACCAGTGGAAGCCATCATCAAGTTTATCCAATCCGCGCTCGATTGGGCCATACACCTTGGTGAAGATTTTACCCTTCACAGGATTGAGACGGAGCAACTGGCTACAGAGCATAGGAGTAAGGGAAAGCGCTGCAGCAGTAGAGATAATCATCATAATAGTCACCATCCAACCCAACTGACGGAAGAGCACACCAGTCATACCGGTGACAAGGGTCAATGGGAAGAACACCGCGATAAGGGTAAGCGTAGATGCAATTACAGAAATCGCAACTTCGTTGGTACCATGCACAGCAGCCTGCTTTGGATCAGAACCACGTTCAATGTGTGTGGTCACATTTTCAAGAACCACAATAGCATCATCCACCACCATACCGATAGAGATTGACAATGCTGAGAGCGACACGATGTTGAGCGTATTGCCTGTAGCAAGCAAATAGATAAACGACGCAATCAGAGAGATAGGGATAGTGAGTGCAATGATGACTGTAGCACGCCAGCGACCAAGGAAGAAGAACACCACAATCACGACGAAGAGCAATGCATAAAGCACAGTTTCAACCAATGAAGCAATAGTGTTGCGAATGTTGTCGCTGGTATCCACAATGTAGTCGAGTTTCACGTCGGAAGGAAGACGCTTCTGGATATCAGGAAGCACTTTCTTAATCTTGTTGGAGATTTCTACAGAGTTTGCACCACTTTGCTTTTGCACGATAATCATCGCACCCTTATGTCCATCATTGTATGTTTCTTGAGCACGTTCTTCCACAGAATCGTCGACACGAGCCACATCGCTCAAGCGAACCACTGCACCGTCTTTTGTGCCCACCACAAGGTTGCGCATTTCCATTGGGTCTTTAAACTCACCTTGCACACGCAATGAGTAAGTGTCGGAACCAATGTCGAATGTACCACCAGGAATATTGCGGTTTTCAGCAGCAATCAGTGATGTAACCGATTCCACACTCAGATTGTAGGCCTCCAAACGAGCAGGCTCCAGATAAATGTGGACTTCGCGCTTTGGCGCACCAGAAATCGACACCGTACCCACACCGTCGACACGGGCAAGAGGGTTAGCCACATTTTCATCAAGAATCTTATACAAACCTGGCATACTTTCATCTGCCTGGGCAGAGAGAAGCACAATAGGAATCATGTCGGTACTGAACTTGAAGATGATAGGAGTGTTGGCATCATCTGGCAAGTAGTTCGACACCATGTCAAGTTTGTCGCGCACGTTATTTGTCAGCACATCAATATCGTAACCATATTCGAATTCAAGGGTAATAATTGAGATATTTTCCTTTGAATTACTCTTGATGTGCTTCAAGTGCTCTACCGAGTTGAGCGTATTCTCAAGAGGGCGAGTCACATTTTGCTCAATATCCTGCGAACTTGCACCTGTGTAAGATGTCATCACCATAATGGTGTTGGTATCAATATCAGGATAAAGGTCGATAGGAAGTTTTTGCAGTGAGAACAGACCGATAATCACCACAGCCACAAACACGAGGATTGTGGTTACCGGTTTTTTTACTGCACTTGAATATAAACTCATAAATCTTTATTGTTAAAACTTTTTAGATTGAGAGATTTGTCAAATTATTTCTTCACAAGTTCCACCTTTGCACCATTGGTGAGGCGAGAGTGACCCTTGGTTACGACACGCATGCCTGAGCTAAGGCCCGACTTGATTTCGTAACGGTTACCCATACGTTGGCCAACTTCCACTTCGCGGAACTTTACAGTGCCGTTGTCTTCAAGAGTGTAGACATAACGCAGGCCAGAACCAATTTGCTTCTGAACAGCCAAATCGCTAACCACGATGCCTGAAGTGCGACCGAAGTTAAACTTCACGCGAGCAAACATACCGCTGTGCACTTTGTTGCCACGGTTTTCGATAGTCACTTCCACTTGGAATGTGCGAGTGTTCACATCCACTGTTGGGTGAATGAGGCTCACGTGACCATTAAACGCCTCTCCTGGATAAGTGTCGAACACTACGCTCACAGGCATACCGTTCTTCACATTTGGCATATCTGTTTCATTCACAGAGATAACCACTTTAAGAGGGTCTTGTTGTTCAATCACGAGAATTGGCATGCCTGAAGGAAGGTCGCCATTTTGGAAATTGCGAACAGTTACCACACCACTGATAGGACTGGTGAGCACTGTGTTTTCGCTCATTGTGCCGAGAGAGCGGCGACTGCTTTCAATAGCGCGAGCCTGTGAATCGTAAGCAGCTTGAAGTTGGTCAACGGTTTGTTGAGTACCGCCACCGATTTTTACCAATTGCTTTGCGCGTTCAAGGTCGCGTTTTGCATTAGCCAGTTGGATGCGTTGTTGGTCGATTGCTGCACTCTGAGTGGCAATGTTCACATCGTCGAGAATGACAACTTTCTGACCAGCCGAAACGTGGCTACCCACATCCACGAGCAAACGCTTGATGCGGCAACCGTTGTTCGACATAATGTTGTTTGTCTTGTAGGCTTCAACAGTAGCAGTGTACTCACTGATTTGGTCCACTGTTTCATTGTTGGCTGTTTCCACTTCCACCAATGGCAAATCTTCTTTTTCAACCTTTGCAGAAGATTCTTCACTGCCCTCCTTCTTAGAGCAAGATGCGAGCATTGAAGCAGCAATGGCAAATACCATCAAATAATTAAATGACTTTTTCATAAGTTATATTTGTTTTTATTATTTACTTGTGTATTTGTAGATTGGTGCGTTGCCGAGAACGAGTTCAAGGTTGCTTTCTGCCACCAAATAGTTGTAGATAGATTGATAGTAGCTCAAGCGCGCAGCCATCAAAGCATCTTCGGTGTCGCGCAACTGGATAAATGTGCCCGAGCCAATCTTGAAAGTCTGTTGCATAATGTCGTGAGCCTTTTCAGCTTGCTTCACGCCGCTTGTGTTGGCTTCCACCTGCTTCATGCTCTTGGTGATGTTGTCAAGTTCGTTTTGAACTTGGATATTGAGCGAGCGGGTGAGATTTTCACGCTGCCACTTCATTTCTCTCACAGCAATTTCGGCTTGCTTCTGCTTGTAGTAGCGACGACCACCCTGATAAAGTGGAATCGATACCGACACGCCGACTGATGATGAACCCATCCATTGGAAATTATCCAAAGGGTTGCCGTTACTCATTGAAGAATAGGCAAGATTGGCAGTCGCTGCCACTGTAGGCAACCAGGAAGCCTTCTGCACGTCAAGAGATTGGCGAAGCATATCGGTTTGCAAATCGAGTTGCTTCAGACTGGTGTTGTTGACCAATGAAGTGTCGACCGACATTGCACGGCCATACATTTCAGTCTTAAACTTATCGAGCGATTCTGTTGGGTTAAAATCCAATGAAGCATCCATTGCCATGAGCAACTTCAACTGCAGTTTCAACTTGTTGATAGAATTGTCGGCATCGATAATTGATGGTTCAAGATTGGTGACAGCCACATTAGCACGAAGCATATCATATTCCGAAGCCACACCTATTTCATACTTCTTGGCGAAAATATCCGCATTCATCTTCGAAGTTTCATAGTTGGCCATCAGCACCTTCTTTGAATCAGTGGCAAGAAGAAGCGCATAATAGGCATTCTTCACTTGATTCACGAGCGAGAGTTTTGATGCACGCGCAGTTTCAAGGTTTTGAAGAATTTGAGTGTCGCTCAACTTGAGTGATTTCCACAACTGAGGCACATAAATGGGAATTGTGGCAGAGAGGGAGGCAGAATAGGTGTTGTCACGACCCATCTTAATTGCAGCTACACCTTGACCAGTGTCCATATACATGGTCTGCTTCATCAGTGTGCGGCTGTACTGGCCAGCAAAACTCACCTCGGGCAAAAGTTGGCCCAACGCCTCACGCTTCGAATAGTCGACACGAACGAGTTCCATACTGTCGATTTTTACCGTGGGGTTTTCGTTAAGCGCAAGGCGAATACAGTCGTCAAGCGAAAGATTCAGAGCGGCTTGCGCTTTTCCCAGGAATGTAGCCACACCTATCATCAAGGCTGCTACGAAAAGGGTTTTCTTGTTCATTTTTCTTACTTATATCTGTTGTTTATATTCTTTTTAAGATAGCATTCTATCAATTCCAGCCCCTTGTGAGAAGCCACTCCACGCAAAAAATTGATAAATGCGCCATCAAACACATCAATCTGAGTAAACTCATACTCTGCTATCTGGCTATTGCGATGCAGACTTTTAATGGTTGCAAAAAACAGGAACGATGCCACCTGAGTGTTGATGCCTTCCACCACCAGGCCTTCGTTTTGGGCGTTGCTCAAAACTGAAGCAAGCCCCATCACACGCCTCTGATCATTCTCCTTATGCAGAGAACAATACAAATCGGGATACAGGCGCTTGATGTCGTCGTGGAAAGATATATGCATTGAGGCCAATTTCTTTCTCATAAAAGAAAAAACGCCAAAGAGTGCCTCAAAACAATTTGAAGCACCATCAAAAATCTTTTTAAATTCTGCAGCAGTATTATCGTGGTCCAAAGCCATACATTCTCGAATCAACGACTTTTTGTCGGGAAACTGCCCATAAAGTGTACGCTTCGAGATGCCACAACTGCGCGCCACCATGTCCATAGTCATAGCAACAGGCCCCATCTCAAAGAGCAAAGGAGAGGCCTCTTGAAGAATTCTTTGTTTTAAATCCATAATATCGAATTTCATTTCTTCATGTCCAAACAAAAGCAACTTGATTATTAAATTTCATTATGCATTTTGCACACGTCAAACCTAAAACACAATTGGGCATGAAAAATCAAATACAAAATTAATAGAAAACTCTCAAAACTCAAATAGTTTTCATGGTTTTACCACACTTTTTCCAATTTTTCCCATAGTAACGCCGAAATTATTCACCAGTTGGAAAAGTCATCATCCGACCACTTCATTTCATACACACGACATTTTACAACTCATCATCTCTATATTCTAATGGATGAATATATTTGCAATTTTAATCATTTTTAAATATCTTTGCAAAGAACCTCAAATCCGCAACCTATAGGGTTTAGTGGGATTTTGCTTGCAAAGCGACA
>JAUNNJ010000083.1 GCA_030531495.1 Bacteroidales bacterium | reverse complement strand
ATATTCTGTTTCAACACCTTAAAAATTTTAACTTTTTTTTCGACGAAGTCAGGTGTAATAATTGCTTGCGGGAAATTTTTTGATTGAGAGTAGGGATGAATGGGGCCTGAACCTTATTGGATTTAGGGTATCTATCCCACTATGTATTTTCCGATTGGAAGTTTGCTGATAGCAAATGTAATGCCGAATGCACTCAAGTATGTAGCAAATGCTGTGGCGGGAATGGTGAAATATGGGGGCAACAGTGGATTGAACACACCAAACCAGTGTGGCAGTATGAGCATATGCATCAAATACATTCCATAAGATGCGTTTGAGATTTTTAATACCACATGTTGGTAGAATTTCCCGCCGTTCTTAATGGTGTTAAAGAGCAAGAACATGGCAAAACTCATGAGTACTGCGAATCCTGTAAGGTTTTGCCAATCTTGTTCCATTACAGCCGGCTCGGTGGTGCGTGTGCTATAGTAGTTACCACTGAAGAATTCAATGATATACAAAATGGCAATTAGCGGCATACAAACTGTGAATATTTTCTTGTTCGACCATTGGAGTTGAAATCTGATATAATGGGCAAGAACTATGTAGCCGATTGCCCCTGATACATAGAAAAATACGGCATTTGGATTCCACCAGCATTCACCGAAAATCTCATTGCCTAAAAATGGCCGTAATCGATAGAAAAGGCAGGTAAAAAACCAAATGCCCAAAAACATGAGTTCTTCCTTCTTGCCCACATTTTTCAGCCATGGTGAAATAATTGGCATCACCAAATACAGCCCAAGAAGCATGTACACAAACCACAGGTGCGAACCCGACACAGGGAAATTGATATAGCAGTGCATCAATTCGCTCACAGCATCGTCGCAGGTTTGAGCACCCCAAAGAGTGGGCAGGGCTGCATAGATGGGAAGAAACACCAAAAGCGGAATAAGCACTCTGGCGAAGCGTTTCTTGAAGAATGTGAAAGTGTCGGTTTTGATGGGGATTAGCAAAAATGCTGATGCCATCAAAAATAGAGGCACTGCTGTTGGACGGACGATTGATTGGAAGAATAACACAGAATACTTGGCCGTGTTGGATGGAAAGGAAAAAGTGTAGTCGTTTGAATAGATACATTCGCATGCGTGTACAATCATTACCATAAAGCATGCAATCACTCTAAGCCAATCAAGAAATACAATTCTTTCGGTTGGTTTCATTTGGTCACTAACTAATTATCTAATTTATCTATTTATTGATTGCTATTTGATGGGGTGCTGGGTGGTGAGCCAGTTGCCATTTCCTTCTACTGTTATTTCAAGGTAGCCGGTGTCGCCTCCATAAAGAGGGTGGCTTGATGCCACTGTAGTGTAGATGGGAATGCCTTCAATTGCTGTGGTTTCGCCATAGTGGGTGTGGCCGGCAAAAATGGCTTTAACATTGTATTGTTTCATCAGTGCCACATACTGTGTGCGGAATGGCTCGTTCCATTCCGATTTGTGCTTCACAGGGCTGCCCGGTGCCAACAGCGGTGGGTGATGGGCAAACACAAAGATACCTTTCAGGTGCTTGTATTTTTCCAATTCGCCGTGCATCCAATCAAGTTGTTTGGCAGCGTCTTCGTGAGCCGGGAGGGTGTCGCAAAGCAACGCGTTGGAATTGATGCCGATAAAGCCGTAGTCGCCATATTCAAATGAAAATTTGTCGTAGCCAAAGTTGTCGAGATATTGTTTGCGTGGCGCGTCGGCATATTTGGGCATATCATGATTTCCGGGAATGTGAAATACCGGAATACTACTATCCACTTTCTTAATGGCTTGGCGGTAGGCTTCCACTTGTTCCGACTTGAAATGGCGATGAATGAGGTCGCCAGTGATAATTACAAACGAGGGTTTTGCTTCGTTGATGCGAGTAACCACTGTTTCAAGGTTGTCAATGGTCCATTGCAGATTTTTGTCTTTGCTGTGATAGCCGAGTTGTGGGTCAGTAACCTGAAAGAAGGTGAAGCCATTCTTTCCGTCACATTTGCCTATAGTGGGTTGCTGTGCCCATGCCATAAAAGTGATGGCAATGAGCATACTGTTAATGATAACGCGTCTCATATTGATAGGTAGTTGATTAGTTCACGAAATTCACGCTCACACCAATCTGAAAGCGTGCTGGGTTGAGAGGGTAGTGTGGTGTGGCGAAATAGTTGTTGCCACCAAACAGGCCCTTGTTGGCGTGGGTGTATGATACATAGAAGCGTGCCTGCTTCATGCGGAAATTGGCATACACATTGAGGAATGCAAAGTTGCCGCATTTCACTTCGTGCTGATTGTGGAAGTTCATCAATGCTGGGTTGTAGGCAGGGGCATAATAGTTGGTGTAGTAGTTTCCATCGACACCCAGCTGCACTTTCAGCACTTTAGCCACAGCAAACTTGATAAACAAATTGCTGTAGATAGAGAATTTGGGTAGAGGAAGCACGTCCTCGTTGCTACTGGTTTGGTAGGTGAGTTCGTTGTCCCATGTGAGAATGCCAAAGTTGAGATGTTGCTTCACGGTGGCGCTCAACACATGCACAGGTGAGCCACATTGTTCAGGAGTTCCATTTTCGCCAAAGAAAAGATAGTTTTTCAGAGTTTCGTAGCCCACATTCACGTTGGTACCAGTGAACGGCACATTAAGTTCGCCACCCAAGCGGAAGCGAGTTTCTTTCTTGAAATCGTTGCTCCATGCATAGTGGTTGCTGATGAAATGCTTTAGTAGATAAGGCGCTTCAAGATTCTTGAAATATCCGTATCCGCGAATGGTAACCGTGTCGCCAAAAAGGTGAATGCGTGTTGCCACGTCACCAGCTACGTCGATATCTCCAGCCACAGGACCGACAACGCCAAATTTTGCAGTGGCATCGTAGGTGAGGATGGAACCGTGCTGTTTGGTCAACTGTCCGCCTATATAGAGCAGATTCTCTGTTTTTCGGCTTTCCACTGTGCAAGGAAGCGGGTCGAGGCCTTCGTGCACAGTTCCTGTTGCTGATATGGAGTCGGCCACTTGTGTGTAGCGTCGGATTTCGTGTTGAGCATAAACTGCAAAACCGAATTTTGCATATTTGTTGAAGCCTTCCAAAAGTGAAATGCCAAGTGTGTTGCGAATATGCCAGTAGCGGTTGAATTCGTCGGTTTTCCCTAAACCAAGGTAGGTGTTTGGGAAAAAATCCTTGTCTTGTGTACCAGATTGGTTGAGGAACTTATGAGAACTGATTTTGTAGTCGAAATTCCAAATGAAACTGGTCACGGGAATATAGGTTTTGCCGATGATAGTGTCGGCCACGGAATCGCGCTGGTATTTGTAATAGCCCACTTTGTAGCGGTGGTTCATCACCAGTTGATGTCCGTCGAGGCCCGATTGTGCTGCAGTGAGGCGAATGAGAATGTCCTTAGGGTTCACTTTCGTTTCGCCGCCTTGCACTGCTGCAGGGTCGGTAATGTATCGGTCGTCTACGATTCCGCCATTTTCCTTGTTGGTGTGGCTATAATTCATAAACACAGCCTGCATTTCATATCGGTCGCCCATGTATGAAGCAAAGCCCTTCCACATGAAGTTTTTCTGCGCCTGATTTTCGTAACTGCCCTTACTGTAGATGTAGTCAAGCCATCCCCCAGCCGCGAATCGCTTGTTGGCGTTGCCGCTGAATTCCACTGTTGTACGGTCTTGGTTGCTGTATTTGTCGCCGCCTGTGGTGTGCGACAACAGTGTCATCGGAATCCTTGAATTATAGAAACGGTGATTCGCAATTGAGGGCAGCCAAGTGCTTAGTGCATCTTCGTGAAAAAAAGCGCTTGTAGGCTTGCGGTCGAAAAATATTTGGTCTTGCCCTTCGCTACCATAGTTGCCCGTGGTGGCGTATGCTCTGCTTCGGAAAGAAGGAATGGCATTGTCGTGATAGTTTTCGTAGAGCGTGTCGATACCGGCAGGATACTGCAATCCAAGAGGGTCGCTCATCGTCCAGGCGTATGATGGCTCCACCTTCACTTTTTCCTTCTTTTTAGCCTGCACACTGATTACAAAAAGTGCCATCAGTGACAAGACGCAATATTTTGTAAATGAATTGTTCATTGAATATATTCTTCAGTCTTTAGCCTACAAAGTTACGCAAAATTTTCTATATACTTGCGACACGGCTTTAATCCATGTCGAAAACATAGTTGAGGAAGTCGTGCAAAGGTTGCAGGCGGCGGAGGTCGTCAGCCACCTTTGCCACCCAATCGTCGCAGTCGAAATATTGCTCATCGAGGTCAGCAATCATGATGTATTCCTTCATCTTCAGGTATTCCGCCATCGGATTGCTGGCATCGTATTCCTTCGGCATTTTCTTCAGTGTTTCGCAATCCCAGTGATAAAATTCGCTGATTGATGGATTGTTCACAATCTTGAGAAATTCTTCGCCTTCTGCATCAATGAGGCTTCGCAATTCATTGAGCACTGGCTTCTCGGGCCACCAAATGCCACCTCCAATCATCAGTTTGTCGGGTTGGAAATGCACATAGTTGCAAGATATTTTGGTGTGGCGTCCGCCTTTGCCAATCACTGCAGAAAAATAGTTTTTATACGGACTCTTGTCTTTGCGGAAGCGAATGTCGCGATAGATGCGATACACGCTGTTTTTGATATTGAGTCCACGCGACCCTTCGTCATACTCGCTCACGAGCATGATGAGGCGCTCGATATCTGCTTCCCACGCCTTGCGGAGCGCATCGTATTCTGCTTTGTGCTCCTTAAACCAGACGCGGTCGTTGTTCATTTCCAGACGGCGAAGAAATGCCGTCACATCGCTAATCTTGCAATTCGTTTTCATCAAATATTATTCGAGAATGATATTAATAAGTGCCGTGGCATCGCTCACATTCACAATGCCATCGCCATTGATGTCGCACACGCTGTCGGGGTAGTCGGCTTCGCCAAGAATTCTGTTGACGAGGGCTGTTACATCGCTCACATCAACCTTGCCGTCGCCATTCACATCGCCGAGAAGACCACCATCTTGGAGTTTCACTGTTTTTGCCTCGCTCCAAGCACATTCAGTGTCGTCGAGGTAAAGTGCTTTCACCTTGAAGGTGTAGTTTGCACCAGGTGTCAGGCCTGTCACGGTGTAGAGCGTGTCGGTGATGCCAGTAATAGTGCGAGTGTCGGCATCGCCTGTCTCAGATGCTTTTTGAGGTGCTTCAGCCAATTCTGACGCGTCGCCCGAATAGATTTTCACTGTCTTGAGTAGTACGCGCTTTCCTGTTACAGTGTTTTGAATCTTGATTTTAGTGTCGTTTCCACCGCCGGTGAGAACAATAGTGTATTCTTTTTCATCGGCATCAAGTACCACATCTTTCTGGCTCTGTGACATGCCTTCACTGTTAAGAAGATGCACACGCATAGTTACTTTGCTGTCGGAGCCATAAGGCTTAGCTGTGACTTTAATGGTGGTTGTGCCATTTTCATCGCTAATTTTCACCTTCGGACTTGTGACGTCGCCGTTAGCCTTGTTGGTGCCAAGGCGGAAATATCCGGCATCTTGGTAAGTGCCAGAACTGCTTTTTGTCCATCCAGTAGGGAGCCCTGCAGAAAAATCACTCTCGTTAACTAATTCTGTAGGTTGCTTTTTGTCGGCGTTGTTGACATAAAGCGTATAGCTTTTAGCATTTTCGGCTGCAGTCCAATGGGCTGTGAAAGAGTTGTTGGTAACATCTGTAGGCTCTGTGAGCACAGGACTTGTTTTCGCCATAGCCTCTTTCATGAACCAGAAACTAACAATGCCGTTTTGATTGGTGATGTCGGTGATAGGTTTGCTCATCAGCCCACCTGTGTAAACCTTTGCGGCAGGAGTTGATTCGTCGGTAAGGGCATTGTTGCCGTTGTAAGGGTAGAGGTCTCCCTTCATGTCGGCTTCGTCGGCAGAGGCAGTATATCTGTCCATCTTCAGCTGGTTGTCAGCAGGAATGATGGTCATGCGTTGGAGCGAGTAGTTGTTCACCACATTCTCATCCCAAGCACTTTGATTGAAGGTGACATGGGTCACTTGCAAGCCTTTGCTTGGCAAATAAGCATCCCAACCAGAGAGCTGACGATTCTCAAGAATGTAGTACTCGTTCTTGTCTTTGTCGTTCACCACCTTATATGCTGTGGCATCGGGTGTGGTCATTGCTGCAAGCGAATATTGGTGGTTAGGTTCTGGGGTGGAGAGTTTCATCCATCCCATGAATTCTTTTTCGTATGCAGTGTAGCCGCAAGGGGTGTCGCCATCGTCGTTGTAGCAACCACCGTCGAGCAAACTCCAGTTGCCCATACCGAAGTAGTTGCCAGAGTATTCTGTGTCGTAGAAGTCGGGAAGGCCGAGACAGTGAGAGAATTCGTGGCAGAATGTGCCAACACCGTCGAGTTGGGTGCTGCTGTCGTTGTCGCCACGGGTTTCATTGAATACGGCAAACTTGTCGATGCCGATGCCGTCGAGTGTGAGTTTGCCAGGGCCGTCGCCATATTGGACTGCATCGCTCAATTCCCATTGGCAAGGCCAAACAGAGTTTGGCACCACGCCATAGGCTTGTGCTTCGCCCACACCAGCATAAACAACCACTACCACATCGCATTGGCCATCGCCATCGTTGTCGTAGTCTTTCCAGTTGATACCTTCGTTTTCAGCCAATTGGCAGGCTTCAGCCACCATTTTTGCCACACCTTTATCGTCTCCGTAGCGGTCGTTACCGCCATAGGTAGCACGGGTGCTTGAAAGGGTGTAGATGCCGTAGAGGTCGTATTGAGGGGTGAATTTTCCAGCCGATTGGTCGACAAAATATTGCTTTACGCTCTTGTTGCCTTGCTTATAGACGTTTTCAAGTGCGGTCTTGGAGTTAGCCATTTTCTTGTCGGTGTATTGCACGAGCAGAATGGGGATTCTTGGACTTCCCGTGCATGGCACTTGAGGCGCTTTTTGCACCATTGCTTTTCTTTTCGCTTTTTGGCGAGCGCTTGCAGAAAGCGAAAGGTTGGTGGCTTGATTGGCAATCCATGTTGTTTCAGAAGCAGAGCGGTCGGCAACGTTGTGGGCACGCACCTCGGTAATGCCCAAGGCTGTACGGTAGTAGTAGTCGCCGTCTTCACCGAGGGCCACGGTAATGCCATCGGCAGTGACAAAACTATGGCGGAATTCGTCGCCCACCATTTTCACTTCTATGGTTGTGCCATCACTCTGAGTGTGTGAGATGGTTCTTCCTGGCTTGGCAGGCACAGCAAACATGCTGCCTACAGCCAATAATGACGCACAAAGTGCTATAAATGATTTCTTCATTTCAATATAGTCGTTTTTAGTTATTGTTTATTTGTTTAAACTACAAAGATAACTGAAATATTTGATTATTGGTTTGAATATCTGCAAAACTATGGAAAAAAATCCCCAGCGGCTTGATTTTTTGCCACTGGGGGGATATGTGATGCAATGAATATTGCGAGTTATTGTGCGTTGAGGATCATGTTGATGAGCAATGTGGCGTCGGTTACGTCGAGTGTGCCGTTCTCGTCAATATCGGCATTGAGTGAATTGAATGGTGTGCTTTCAATTCCAAGCACATGGTTGATGAGTACGGTCACGTCGGTCACATCCACCAATCCGTCTTTGTTTACATCACCTAAAAGTCGGGTGATTTCTGGAAGCTTGATGTATTGGGTGTTCGACCAGTTGGTCTCGTCACCATTTGTGAGGATAGCTTTCACTTTGTAGGTGAATTCTCCACCTGGAAGCAAATTCTTCACGATGTAGCTATTGGTTGTGATACCAGTGATGGTGCGACTGTTTTCATCGCCACTTTCGCTTGGTGCCTTTAAACTTGCGCTTGCATCGCCGGCGTAGATTTCGATGTTGCTGATACATGGATAGTTACTTGCTGTGATAACCACCTTCTCTGAAGTGCCACCAGAGCATGGCAATACCACTTTCACTGTTTTTTCAGTGCTGCTCAAAGTGAAGGTTTCTGAAGTGTTGCTTCCTACACTGACTTTGATGGTGCAAGGTGTGTACGATGAACTGAATTGCTTTGCTGTGATTGCAACAGTCATTTCGCTGAAACCGTTCACATTGTAGCCTTTGGTGGTGACTGTGTTTCCTGCGATGATGCAGCCATTGCCGATATAAAGTGGGGTGCTGCACGTCCAGCCCGAAGGCAGATATTTGTTTCGGTTGTTGTATTGATTAGTGTATGAGCTACCGGAGGTTACAGCGGTGAGATTTGCAAACGATGCAGTTTCAAGTAGTTGAGCATTCGACTTCTTGTTCACTTGCAGTGTGTAGCTCTTCACGAGCGATGGCTCAGCGTCTAAATTCCATGAAGCCTTGAAAGATGTATTGGTGGCTGATGCTTCGTCAGCTTTATCCATTACAGGGTCGGGGACCACAATCACATCCTTCATGTACCAGAACGATGCTGTGCCGTCGGAATTGAGGTTGATTTCGGTGAGTGGCTGATTCATGTAGCCGGCATTGCTGCTTGGTGAGCCTGATGCTGTGAGGGAAAGGGTAGCTTTAGGGCTTGATGAGTTGGTGAGTTCGTGCTTGCTGCTACCCCAAAGGTCGGTAGATTCGCTTGCACTCGACAGACTGCCGTCGGCAGGAATGATGGTCATCAGCTGCACGCTTTCGTTGTTTACGGTGTTGGCGTCCCAGCGCGATTTGATGTAAGAGCAGTGTGAGATGAGCACGCCGTCGGCAGCGATGTATTGGTCCCATCCTTGTCGCTTGCGATATTCAAGGATGTAGCACTCGTTGGCATTGATAGGACTTGTTACCTTCACTGCCACATCGGTGTTGGCATCCTTCTGGTTGAATACGGGGAGCACATATTTAGTGTTGGACTTAGGGGTTACGTAATCCAGCCAACCCATGAAGTTCTTTTCGTAGGCGCTGTAGCCGATAGGTGTGTAGCCGTTGTTGTTATAACTGCCGTAGTCCATCAAGCTCCACGAGCCCATGCCGTAGTAACCATAATTATAGGTGGTTTCGTAGAAGTCGGGCAATCCGAGGCAGTGAGAGAACTCGTGGCAGAAAGTGCCGATACCGTCGAGTGTGGTGCCGTAGTCGCTACTGCCGTTCACTTCATTAAACACGGCAAATTTGTCGATTCTTGTGCTATTATAATTGAGGGCACCAGGACCATCACCGTAGTATCCACCACTGGCAAGGGTCCACTGGCAAGGCCAAATAGCATTTGGCACTCTTGATGCCTGCGCTTCACCCACGCCTGCATACATCACGATTACCACATCGCATTCGCCGTCGCCATCGTTGTCATAGTCTTTCCAGTTGATAAGTCCCTCTTTTTGGGCTAATTCACAGGCTTCTGCCACCATCAAAGCCACACCTTTGTCGTTGCCACTTGAATCGTTGCCTCCATAGGTGGCGCGAGTTCCAGAGAGCGTATAGATGCCGAACACCTCAAATTGAGGGGTGTATTGGCCATTCGATTGGTCAATGAAATATTGCTTCACGCTGGTGCTGCTTTGGCTGAATTGGTTCACAAAAGCGCTCTTGGCGTTGCTCATCTTTTTGTCGCTATACTGAACGAGCAGGATGGGCACTTTGGGTGAGCCCTTTGTGGGCACCTGGGTTGCCTTCTGAACAGCAGCATTACGCTTTACCTTTTCGCGCACGCGCTGGGTGGCGAGAGCTGCAAGGCTTAAGTTTTGCTTTTGCTGTTCCACGAATGCCATTTCATTGGCGTCGCGGTTGCCCACATTGTGAGCCTTCACATTTGAAACGCCAGTAATTGTGCGGTAGTAGTAGTCGCCGCGTTCATCCATAGCTAAAGTCAAGCCGTCGGTAGTTACGAAACTATGGTTGAATTCATCACCGATGCATTGCACGGTGATAGATGTGCCGTCGGTCTGAGAGTAGGTGCTAAACCCACGTTTTGCAGGTATGGCAAAAGCCGCTCCCGCGGTCATTGCAATAGCAAGCAAAGATAGAATAATTTTCTTCATTATATTGGTTATTTATTTGGTTTTCTATAAACTCACGTTTATCAACGTAAAATCACGCAAAGATATAGTTTTTATTTGGAAAAACTGTTATGATTTGGATAATTTTTGCTTAAAAATACAAGTTATTCGTTGAAATAATGAAATAAAATGTAATCAGCGGTGGCTCCGTTGCTTGGTTTTTTTGTGAGTGTTGCGACTGGATTACAAACTTTTTGTGTATATTTGCAGTAGATTGCATGAATAGCAGTCGGAAATACGGATTTAAACAACTATACAATATGAAGAAATGTTTTGCACTTGTTAGTTTTGCCTTGGCGGCAATAGCAGCCTTGGCAAATATCCCAGAAGGATACTACAGCGCTATCAATAACAAGAAATACACAGATTTGAAGTCGGCTTTATATAGCATCATCTCCGACCATGTGACGCTGGGCTACAGTTCGCTATGGAACTACTACCCATCTACTTACAATTATCTGGAAGACAAAAACCATATTCTCGACCTTTATTCGGATGTGGTGCGCTACTATTCAAATCCCGCCGACATTAGTAATATGGACAAGGAGCACACGGTGCCAAAATCGTGGTGGGGCGGTAGTTTGACCGAGCCTCAAGGGTGCGACTTGTACAATGTGATTCCTGCCGACGGCCCTACCAACAAAAAGAAACTAAACTATTCGCTGGGCTATGTGACCGACCCTAACAAGTGGGAAAGCACTACCACAAATATCGGTACGGGCTACTGCGGTGTGAACGGAAAGAAGAGCAAAGAATCCATTTTCTTTGAGCCCGCCGACAAATACAAAGGCGACTTCGCCCGCATCTATTTCTATGTGGCCACATGCTACCCCGATTTGCCTTGGGACGATTACACAGCCTATGATGCTGTGGCAATGACCAATTCGTCGCCTCTCACTCTGCAATCGTGGATTGCTCCGATGCTCCTGAAGTGGGCTGCCGACGACCCTGTGGACGAAAACGAAATCAAGCGAAACGAAAATGTCAGCGCCATTCAAGGCAATCGCAATCCGTTTATCGACTATCCCGAACTCGCAGAGTATATTTGGGGCAGCAAGAGCAGCGAGGCTTTTGTGCTTACTCAACATACAGCCAACGAGACCACGCCTGATGTGATTTACACCAACGCTCCTTCATTCTCGGTGAAGGGTGGTAGCGAAGAAGAGCCATTGGAAGTGGTGCAAGGCACGACTTTGACGGTGAAAGGTGTGATGTCGGCAAGCAACTTGTTTGTGAGCATCAACGGTGGCGAGTGGAAGGAGTATAAATACAGGAAGGGCACCAGCAGCACAGGCTCTGTTTACTACACAGCTGGTAGCACCACAATCACCATCGATGCCGATACCCGTGTACAAGCCTACTGCACGAGCGAAGAATATGCAGCCAGCCCCGTGATTGAATACTACTACAAGGCTAAGGATTTCTCAAAGGATTACCTCTTGTATGAAGATTTTACCAGCGTGGCGAGTGGCAACAACACCAGCACATCGGGCTCTTCAAGCAAATGGAATGGTAACACCAACTTCCCCACTGTGAACAAGGCATATTCTGCAGGCAACGCCATCAAACTGGGTACATCTGCCACGACCGATCCCGGCTATGCCACTTCGCGAATCATCAATTTCGCCGGCGGCACATTGGAAGTGGAAGTTGAGGTTAAGGGTTGGACGGCTGTGGAAAGTGATTTGAAAGTGGAGTTGACAGGCGCCACTGCGCAAACGAAAAAATACACTGCTACGCTTGCCGACGATTGGGAAACCGTGAAGTTGAAATTTGAAAAAGTGAGTGCGAATCCAGTTCTCACCATTTGGTCGACTTTGAAACGCCTGTTCATCAATAAGGTGACGGTGAAAGACCCAAGCGCAGTGCTTATTGGCGACGTGAACCGAGACGGAATCATCAATGTTTCGGATGTGTCGATGCTTATCAATAAGATTCTTGGAGACCTGTCGGATGAAGACGTGCCCACCAAGATTGCCGATGTGAACAACGACGGAATCATCGACGTGTCAGATGTCACTGCACTTCTAAATCTTATACTGAACCAGTGAAAGATTCCCAATCTATCATCAAAAGTAATGCAACTCGGAACAGTTTCGGGTTGCATTTCTTGTTACGATAGATGAATCATTCTTAGGCGACAAAAAGGAATTTTGAATGAAAAGATTTTTCGTGTATTTTTTTTGGATTTTAGAGAGTGAACACCCAAAACGCCCAAAACACCTAAAAC
>JAUNNJ010000082.1 GCA_030531495.1 Bacteroidales bacterium | reverse complement strand
ATATGGTTGCCATGGAACATGTTCTGGCGAATGTAAAGGACTATGTTTACAGTCTTGTTACATGGGATGTCGCAACACCTGCCATGGAACATGCTCAGGAACTTGTGCAACAGGTTGTTGGAATACAAATCGCTATTAATTATTATTTCTAATTATGGAGAATAGTCTTTTATTTGAGCACCTCATCTGCGAGAACATTGACAGCGATTTCCACAATGTTGGCGCAGCCATGTATAACGCATGCCAATCGGAACAAGAGACCTACTGTAACGGATTCAAAGTTGGCAAAGTAAACGCATTGCTTTGCTTATCACTTGAAAATCTGTTAAAGACCGACAGAAATCTCAGCGCAGACAAGAAAGAAACAATCAAAAATTGTCTTGACAGCGCAAGTATTGCCAAAAGTCTTGACGAAATAGACAAAGTATTGCAGCAATTGAAAGTAGCAAATATTGTATTTTAACCCATTGAAAGGGTCTGGCTTGAAGAAAACTCAAGACTCACCCTTTCATTCATAATGAAGCAAGCGATATGAATTCGTTAAAAGGCAAAAAAACACGGGTAATCATCGACTCTGGCCGACAGGCTATAACAGGCATTGTGACCGGTTTCCAAATAGCTATACGGGAAAAAGGGTTCTCCAACGACAATATCACAGGAATAATAATCAATGGGAATGTTACAATTCCAAAGGACTGCATAACAGAAATTGAAGTTGTGAATCCATCCAAAGAATGGAATAACGGGCAATCCAAGAACATCACTTTCATTGTGACTAAGGATTGTCAATTAGCTTGCAAGTATTGCTATCTCGTGGGGAAGAACACAAGAGAGCGCCTTTCCTGGGAGGTAGCAAAACAAGCTATTGATTATGTGCTGAGCCATGAGCAAGATTTCCAAGAAGAAAGCGTGGTTTGGGATTTCATTGGTGGTGAGCCTTTTTTGGAAATTGATTTGATTGACAAAATCTGTGATTATATCAAAACTGAAATGTTTCGCTTGAATCACCATTGGTTTAACTCCTTCCGGTTCAACTTTTCCACAAACGGCATCAACTATGATTCACAAAAGGTACAAGAATTCATCAAAAAGAATCGCCAGCATTTGAGCATTGGCATCACCATTGATGGCACCCGCGAGAAGCATGATTTGAATCGAATTTGGAAAACCAAAGATGGCTTCTCGCCAAAACCTGAAGAAGAAAAAGGCTCATACAATGATGTTGTACGCAATATCCCGCTATGGCAAGAACAGTTCCCCGGAACAGGTACGAAAGTAACTATCAGTAGCGCTGACATCAAATATATCAAAGAAAGTGTGCTCCACCTTTACTCTCTCGGCATCCATGAAGTGAACATCAATGTGGTGTTTGAGGATGTGTGGGAAGAAGGCGATGACAAGAAGTTTGAAGAGCAGCTTATTCAACTTGCTGACGCTATTATCGACGGCGAATACTATACCGACTACACTTGCTCTTTCTTCAGTGAGAACTTGGGTAAGCCTCTCGACAAAAAGCTACAAAACCAAAACTGGTGTGGAGCCGGTCGTATGCTGGCAGTAGATGCTGCTGGTAATTTCTACCCTTGCACGCGATTCGCCCAGTATTCGCTTCGCGACAAGAAAGCGTGGATTATTGGCAATGTGCACGACGGCATTGACAAGAACAAGCTGCGTCCATTCCTCACCCTCGATCGATGCACCCAAAGCAAGCAAGAGTGCATCGACTGCGAAGTGGCTGAAGGATGCGCTTGGTGCCAAGGCGAAAACTACGATGCAGCTGAAAGCCCTACAGTATTTGAGCGCAGCACTGCCATCTGCAAAATGCACAAGGCTCGCGTGCGCGCCAACAATTACTATTGGAACAAGCTTTATCGCAAGCTCGAATTAGAAGGTATTGCTCGAGAAGAAGCCGACAAACACGTGAAGAAATCAAATTTTCAAGAACCCTGCTAAAAAAGAAATGCCATGTTGCAATATTTAATGATATTATTAGACGATACGAGCACTTCGTATTGCCATTACAACAATGAGAAATCTGAAAGCAAACTGATTTCCATAGAAGATTTGAAAGCTGGCATTTTCTTCGGCATGACGGAAAACTTGATGATTCAGTATGTGTACCCATCACACGCACTTCCAGCAGAATATGAGGATGTACTTGAAAGCATCGACCACAGCAAGATTATGCCTGCCGATAATCCAAATGTCGATGAAGCTGATGTGGTGGTGTTCAACGACTGGAAGCAAATGGGAGGATTTTCATACAGTGAAGACGTGTCGTATGTGTTGCGAATCAACAAGAGCGACCTCTTTGAGCAAAAGGAATTAATAGCAGACACTATTGAAAAAGTTACTAAGCTCAACGTAGTTATCACCGATGTGGAAACATTCAGCGACGAGGATTTTGACACCTACAAGGGTGTGTTGCAATTGTGGAGCGAAAAACTTGAACAACTCTATGCGGAAGGAAAATCTCCGCTACTGAATTTGCTCACCGACCGCATGCAACTTGAGGAGATGAACAACTGCGGAGCTGGAGAAAGCAACATCACCCTTGCTCCCGATGGAAAATTCTATGTTTGCCCAGCCTTTTACCAAACTAATAGCGACACCATCATCAGCCCCGCTTTCAATGCAGGCTCACTTGAGGAAGGTGTGCATGTGAAGAGTGCGCAACTATACAAACTCGACCATGCCCCACTATGCCGCAAATGCGATGCTTTCCATTGCAGGCGTTGTGTGTGGCTCAATCGCAAAACCACTCTCGAGGTGAACACACCAAGCCATGAACAGTGTGTGGTGGCGCATCTTGAAAGAAACGCGAGTCGCCAACTGCTTGCCAACATCCGCAAGCATGGGCAATTCCTCCCACAACAAGAAATCAAAGAAATTGACTATCTCGACCCCTTTGATGTGAAAGAAGAATGGTAACATAAAAAAAGTAGCAAAAGATGACAAAGAAACTCGTAGGACAGGTAACTGTCGAAGAAAAGAATGAAATCCAACAGCTCTTTGAACGCCGCAACGGCCTCACAGAGTTGGCAGCAATTCTCACCCCAGAAAAAGAAGAACTTTACGAAAAACTCGTGAAAGACATGGGCGAAACTGGCACCAAATTCCAAGGATGGTGGGATTCTATGGCGAAAAAGTATCAATGGGAAAGTGCAGAAAACGGAAATTGGGAAATCAATTTCGAAACCTGCGAAATCTTTCTTGTAACCCCATAATTATCGCACGGCTATGAACACTTTATTATTTATCGGCACCACAGAACTTCTGTTGATTGGCGGATTGGCGCTGCTTCTGTTTGGTGGCAAAAAACTGCCTGAAATGATGCGAGGACTGGGCAAAGGTGTAAAGGAGTTTAAAACTGGACTCAACGAAGACCCAACCCAACCTCAAGAAGGTGGAGAAATGCCAGAAGAAAACGCCCCTGAAAACGAACAACAAACAACCGACACACCCCAAAAGGACTAATGGCAGAAGATAATACTATGCTCACTTTCGGAGGACACCTTGAAGTTCTCCGAAAGATGCTTTTTCGTATAATTGCGGTGGCAGGGACTCTTGCCATAGTAATTTTTTGCTTTAAAAGTCCAATCTTTGATTTTCTGCTCGCCCCAAGCGAGTGGGATTTTTGCACCTATCGCTGGATAGAAAGCACTATCCAAGCATTGGGTGTGGATTTCCATTTTGAGAAATATCATGTAGATTTGATTGCCACTGATTTGAGCAGTCAATTTATGACACACATCACCACCTCTTGCTATCTGGGATTGTTGGGCACTTCACCATACATTTTGTATGAACTGTTTTGCTTCATTTCTCCAGCCCTTTACGAAAATGAGAAGAAATATTCTGTGCAAGTGGTGGTTGTCATCTACATTCTATTTATCATCGGATTACTGATGAGCTATTTTGTCATCTTTCCTATTGCCTTTAGATTTTTAGGCACCTATAGTGTGGACGCTCGCGTGACAAGTAACATCACCCTTGATTCCTATATAGACACATTCACAACACTTACCCTTGTGATGGGTGTGGTTTTCCAACTTCCTGTAATTGCATTTTTCTTGAGCAAGATGGGACTAATAACAGCAGAAATGCTACGCACCTACAGAAAGCATGTGCTACTCGCCATCATGGTTGTGGCAGCCATCATTACCCTTCAGATTTGCTTTCGCTTGTGCTTGTCACCATTCCACTATACCTTCTCTATGAAGTGAGCATCAAAGTGACAAAGGTGATTGAAAGTAAGGATGCCACAAGGTGATGAACAATGCTAAAAAGGTGATTTTTCAAAAAAGCTAACGAGTCTACTGGGCAATCAGGGTGCGAGGGAGTGGTGCTTCTTGTGCGGGGTGGATGCTGGTGGGATCGCGGACTTTCAGCCCGCTTTATGTTGGCGATTCCTTTTCCCCGGCCTACGCGTTCCGCTCCGACCGAGGTTATCGTTCGCTTACGCTCACATATCGGGCCTTCAGCCCGTTTGCACTCGCTCCTCCCTCCAGCTTTTTCGGGGTGTTGGGAGCACGGGCGGGCGTCTTCGAGGCTCGCAAGTGAGGGGTGGTGGCGGGGTTTTGTTTTGGGGGATTTGGGGAAAGTGTGTAACTTTGTGGATAGAAATAACCATTATTCTCTATAAATATGAAAAAAATCTTGCTCCTCTTTGCTTTTGTGGCTATCAGCATGGCCGCTTTTGCACAACAAGCTCTGGGCGAACGCGCACAGACTTCTTCGCCGGCTATCAATGCCGACGGCTCTGTCACTTTCCGTTTCTTCGCGCCTCTGGCGAAGGAGGTGAAGGTGGTGAGCAATGAAATTTTCCCAGTAGGACATCACTCTGCCGATATGCAGAAGGACGATAAGGGCGTGTGGTCGTTCACCACCGAACCATTGAAGCCTGAACTCTATATGTATAACTTCGTGGTGGATGGAGCTAAGATTACCGACCCGAGCAATGTGTATATGATTCGCGACATCGCTTCGGTGTTTAGCGTGTTTATTGTGGGCGGTGGCCAAGCCGACCTCTACAAGGTGAATGGTGTGGCTCACGGCTCGGTGACCAAGATGTGGTACGACAGCCCCGCGCTGAATATGAAACGCCGCCTCACTGTATACACTCCAGCCGGCTATGAAGACAGCAAGAAGCGCTATCCTGTGTTCTATCTGCTGCACGGGATGGGTGGCGACGAGGAGGCTTGGATGTCGCTGGGTCGCGCGAGCCAGATTCTCGACAATCTTATCGCACAAGGCAAGGCTGAACCGATGATTGTGGTGATGACCAATGGCAACCCTTCGCAAGAGGCAGCCCCTGGCGAAACGCAATACGGCATGCTCACCCCTACCACCAATCTGCCCAAGACGATGGACGGGGCATTTGAACTGGCGTTTCCCGATGTAGTAAAATTCATTGACACCCATTTCCGCACCATCAAGAAGAAACAGGGCCGTGCCATTGCAGGTCTGTCGATGGGTGGATTTCACTCGCTTCACATCTCGAAACAGTACCCCGACATGTTTGACTATATAGGTCTGTTTTCGGCTGCAGTGACTCGTGAAGGCTCTAAGGCTGAAATCTATTCCGACCTTGAGGGCAAGTTGAAGAGGCAATTCAGCACGAAGCCCGCGCTCTACTACATCGCTATCGGCAAGGACGATTTCCTCTACAAGGCCAACGGCTACCTGCGTTCAATTCTCGACCGCAACAACTTGCCATACGAATATGTGGAAACCGATGGCGGACACATCTGGCGCAACTGGCGCATCTACCTCTCGCAATTCGCTACCAAAATCTTCAAATAAGCCTCAAGACATTAGAAATATAATGGCCGCCCCCTATACATGATTAGGAAGCGGCCATATTTTTTAGTGAAAATTATTCAAAACAAATGTCAGTCGTCGATGTGGTAGCGTACGAAGGCTTCCATGGCTTCGTAACTTGCCAAGCCGAGGCGTGAATAGAGGTCGGCAAGCGAAGTGTTGCGGTCGATGCTGGTTTGCCAAGCAAGTTGCCCATTCTCTGGGTCGCGGAATGGTGCGTCGTGCACTTGCGACTGATGCTTGAGGATGGCCTGACGCTTCACGCTGAATTCTTCAGGGCTCATCGGCACGGTCATCTCAATGTTGTCGATTTCCCATTGGCCCCATTGTCCGCGATACATCCACAAGCGGCAATCCTTCATCCAAGGCTCGTTTTTGAGTTGCATCACAGCAAGGATGAGTGCTTCAGACGCGCGCTCGTTCACACCATTGGGGTCGTAATCGTCGGCAAAGAAGATTTGATGCGGGCGAAGTTGCTGCAAGAGCGTCTTGATAGGAAGCACATCGGCTTCTGTCACCTTGCCGGTGCCGAATGGCGATTCGGAATAGAATGGCAAATTCATTTCGTGGATATTGTCGGGATTCACGCCCAGGAACTTGCAGCTGGTCATACATTCGCACGACAGAATCAAGCCCTTGGCATAGCGAATTTCTGGGCTGTCGGCATCGCCAGGCTTCTTCGAGTGCAATGCATCTTCTATTTTCTTTGCCACCTCATCGCGACGGGGCGATGCATAATCGAAGTGGTCGGACAATCGGTTCGACAGCATCATTGTGCGTTCCAAATCTTCATCGTTCACCATCACATCGCCATTGGTCTGGAATGCCACATGTACATCGTGGCCCTGCTGAACGAGCCGGCGCAGTGTGCCGCCCATCGACACCACCACATCATCGGGGTGCGGACTGAAGCACACCACGCGCTTAGGATATGGATTGGCACGCTCAGGGCGAGATGCATCGTCGGCGTTAGGCTTACCGCCTGGCCAACCGGTGATGGTGTGCTGAAGCACATTGAAAATGCGGATATTCACATCATAGCCCGAGCCAAACACGGTGACGAGTTCGCTCAAGCCATTGTCGTTATAGTCTTTATTTGTAAGTTTCAAGATAGGCTTGCCAGTCTGCTGGCTGAGCCATACGATGGCGCGACGCACGAGTTCATCGGTCCATTCGCAAGATGTCACCTTCCAAGGGAAACTGATACGAGTGAGCAGCGATGCGGCATCGAGATCGACAAGTAGCTTCACATCGTGGTGCATCTGCAAGAACGACGCAGGAGTGTTGTCGCCAATGCGCCCTTCAATGGTGTTGTAAACCGATTCTGCGCTTGCTTCGCCCCACGCCACGCAAATGATTTTGCGCGCAGAGAGCAAGTTCGACAGGCCGAGCGTTACGGCTGTGTCGGGAGCTACCTCGCATTGGTAGCTGTCGGCAATGCGCTGACGGCTATCGTTGCTCAAAAGCACCAAGCGGCAAGAAGAAGTGGACTGCGAGCCTGGGTCGTTGAAAGCCAAACCGCCATTTTTGGTCAGCTGGCACACCAGGACATCCATGCCGCCGAACGAGTCAATGAGCGTTTCGTATTGCTTGCAATGCTTATGCACATCCTCCTTGGTGGCGCCTTCATTGAAGGTGTAGACATTCGATGGGTCGATATCAATCTTGTTGAACAGGCGCTCTTGCAAACGGCGGAAATTGTTCTGTGAATCGGTGCTCTGCTGTCCCAGCCCCAGTTCGCTGATATTGAACGCCACAACTTTCGCAAAGCTCACCTTGTCGGCAAAGTAAAGTCGAACCAGTTCGTCGTACACATCGAGTGCACCCTTCCCAGCGCCGAAGCCAATCACACAGCGGCCACGCTCTTCCACACATTGTTCAATGGCTTTAGCAATGTCGCTTGCCGCGTCGATGGCACCTTCCCTTGAAGTTTCCACAATCTTGGTGTAGACCTTTTCGCATCGCGTGAGCGAAGCCAATTCCACTTCACTTTCTGGACGATAATATCGCTTCGACAATTGGCCAAACTGGCGTTTTGAGTTGATATCCAATCTCATAATATCTTATTTGTAGATTCTTTGCTGTCCCCAAATACTGAACAGCAGTAGCTTATTAACGTATGAACTTCGCAAAGATAAGTAATTTCATTGATTTTGCGAAATTTACATAAAAATAATATGTCAAATTCCACATTCGTGAAGGCTGAACGGCTTTGGGAATGTGGAATTTATATAAGTGCAAAGATTATCTTTAGCGCTTTTTGGGGAAGAGCTCGCGGTAGATGCGGGCTGTGGCACCGATGTGGGTGGAGATGTAGTTGCCAGCTATGTTGCCGCTGTTTTCGAGCGCGTTCTTGTTGCCAAGCATCTTGTTCATCAAGTCGACAAATTCCTGCTGGTCGTGCACACAGTGGCCACCACCGATGGCAATCAAGTCGTGCGCTTCAGCAAATTTGCCAAATTTTGGACCAAACACCACCGGAATGCCATACACCGCAGCCTCGTTGATATTGTGAATGCCGGCACCGAAGCCACCGCCCACATAAGCCATCTGGCCATAGCGGTAGAGCGATGAAAGAATGCCAAAGCAGTCGATGATGAGGCAGTCGAGTTTGCCGGCATTTTCCACACTGGTTTCGCTGTAGAGCCCCACTCTGCGGTGGGTTTTGCTCATGATTGCACTCAGGCGCGCAGTGTCAAATTCGTGTGGTGCCACAATCAACTTCATGTTGGGATGCTCGTTGAAATAAGGCATCACGATTTCTTCATCGGGCTGCCACGAGCTGCCCATCACCAGCGTGAATTCGCTGCCAGCGGCAAACGACGCGATGATTGGGAAATCTTTAGCCGCCGCACGCACATCAGCCACACGGTCGAAACGGGTGTCGCCAGCCACTTCCACATTTTCAATGTTGATGGATTTGAGCAATTGTCGCGACTCCTCGTTCTGCACGAAAATGCGGGTGAAGCATTTGAGTATATTGCGGAACTGGCCGCCCCAGGGACGGAAGAAAATCTGCGACTCGCGGAAAATGGCAGAGATGATGTATGTGGGTATGTTGCGGCGCTTGAGTTCACTCAGATAGTTGCCCCAGAATTCATATTTCACAAAAATTGCCATCGAGGGATTCACCAAATCAATGAATTTCTTCACATCCGAAAGCACATCGAAAGGCAGATAGCACACGGCATCCACCATATCGTAGCCCTTGCGCACCTCATAGCCGCTGGGCGAAAAGAAACTGAGCACGATGTGTGCATCCGGATTCTCCTTTTTGATTCGTTCAATCAATGGGCGTCCCTGCTCGAATTCGCCGAGCGACGAAGCGTGAATCCAGATATGCTTATTCTCCGGATTGAGTTTTTCGCGAAGCAAATTGAAGGTACGCTTTTGTCCATTAATCATCAGGCGAGCCTTCTTGTTGCGAAGTGCTGCCAATCGAACGGCCAATCGATATGCCTTGATGCCTATATGATAACTTGGTCTCATTATCTCATTCTCTAAAAATTACTTTGAAGCAATCGCCCGCCATGCAAATATTTCTTGTTGCGGCGATGCTTCCAAAGGTTTTGGTCAATATAAAATCTGCAAGTGATTTGCTGCCAGAATCCTGTAATCTTGTCGGTTGCGTGAAAAGTGAGCGACGCATTGAGGTCCACGAAGCGGGTCTGCACAATGTGTGCACGCAAATCGGTGCGGCTATAGAATTTCGAGCAATAGTAAGTGTCGCCCAAATTGAGCTCACTGCCATACTTGTCCCAAAGCGGGAAAAGATTGCTGCCGGCATACACATTCTGCTCAGCCTCAATCCATTTCCATCGACCTTGCACATTACCAATGAAACCACAAGGCGTGTGCCATCCGTCGTCGGTGGTGCGGTCGCGCTCCAGATTGATGATAGCGCCCGCCTTCACTTTCAGCGATGCCTTTGGCGCAATCTTCCAGTCGAAGCCCACCATCGGATTCACGGTCACATCATCGTTCACACCTTCGCCTTCCGGCCCGATTTTGGTTTTTGCCAAGTGATTGTATTGCAGATGACCACCCAACCACACATTCCCCATGTAGGCCTTGCCGCTAATGAGGGCATTGAAAGCCTCGCGGCGAGTGTCGGTCTGCTGTTGACGCCAATCGACGAAAATTTGCGCATAGCCACGGCCCGGATGCTTCTGGTATTGCACCATCACACCGCGGATGTTGGGTTGGCGATAGGCCAGCGAGTCGCTCCACAAATAGCGGGGAGCATGCTCCAGCATTTCGGTGCGCGGAATCATGCCCGCACTCATTTTCCACCCTTTGTGGCGATACTGATAATAGAGCGTGGGCGTTACCTTTGCTCCTTCGGCATCGTCGTTGAGCGGTTGCATCCAACTCACACCACCTTTCAGCGTGTGGCCGCTTTGCTGACTGCCCAGCTGAATCCCGATTTCGGGAGCCAGGCGGGTGAAGAGGAAAGTCTGGTCGCGGCGGAGCCAGTCGCCTCCCTCACGGTTGGCAAACTCCGAGTCGAAATCCACGCTCCACACCACTTCTTGGCCATGGCTCACAGCCACACCAAAAAAAAGAAGAAGCACCACGGCCAGCCACTTTTTCACCATAAGTCTTGTATGTTTTATTCTGTTGGGAGTTTAATTACTTCCACACCACGCTTGATGCGGGCAATGGTTTCTTCCTTGCCGAGCAAACGGGTGATTTCAAACATGTGAGGGCCTTTGCACTCACCCACCACAGTGAGGCGGAAAGCATTCATCACATTGCCCATATGATATTCGTTGCCCTTAATCCACGCCATCACGGTAGCCTCGGTGGCAGCAGCATCAGCAAAGTTGTCGACACCTTCGAGGAGCGCGATAAGTTCGCCCATCAATTTAGGAGTTTCTTCTTTCCAACGCTTCTTCACGTCCTTTGGAGCATACTCCACTGGAGCCTTGAAGAAGAATGCTGCATTAGTCCAGAGGTCTTTCACGAAGTTGATACGGTTTTTCACCGAGCCCACTGCTGCTGCAATATATTCGTCGGAGAATTGAGCCACATCCACATGCTCTGCCAAAATTGGTTTGAAAAGCGCAGCAAGGGCAGCGTCTTCTGTAGCCATCAGGTATTCGTGATTGAACCATTTTGCCTTTTCGAAGTCGAACTTCGCACCGCTCTTAGAGCAGTGAGCGAACGAGAAGTCGCGAATCAGTTCGTCCATACTCATAATTTCGCGGTCGTCGCCAGGATTCCAACCGAGGAGCGAAAGGAAGTTGACCACAGCGTGTGGCAGATAGCCGCTTTCGCGATAGCCCGAAGAAATTTCGCCACTCTTTGGGTCGTGCCATTCGAGAGGGAACACAGGGAAACCGAGGCGGTCGCCGTCGCGTTTGCTCAACTTGCCCTTTCCGTCGGGCTTGAGAAGCAGTGGAAGGTGAACAAATTCTGGTTGAGTGTCTGTCCAGCCGAATGCTTCGTAAAGAAGCACATGGAGAGGCGCACTTGGCAGCCATTCCTCACCACGAATCACATGGCTCACTTCCATCAAGTGGTCGTCGACGATGTTTGCCAAGTGATAAGTTGGGAGATCATCGGCACGCTTGTAGAGCACCTTGTCGTCGAGAATTGAAGAATTGATGGTCACATCGCCACGAATAAGGTCGTGTACCACCACATTGCGTCCAGGCTCAATTTTGAAGCGCACCACATAGTTGGTGCCAGCGTCGATGAGTGCCTGCACTTCTTCTGCAGGGAGAGCCAAAGAGTTGCGCATGCTCATACGAGTGGAAGCGTCGTATTGGAAATTTTTGATTTCTTGGCGCTTTGCTTCCAGTTCTTCTGGAGTGTCGAAAGCGATGTAAGCCTTGCCGTCATCGAGCAGTTGTTTCACATATTTGCGATAGATATCGCGGCGTTCGCTTTGCTTGTATGGGCCATATTCGCCACCTTCAGCCACGCCTTCATCGATGCCGATGCCGAGCCAGTGAAGGGCTTCGTTGATATATGCTTCTGCCCCAGGCACGAAGCGATTTGAGTCAGTATCTTCGATTCGGAGAATCATAGTGCCGCCGTGCTGGCGAGCAAAGAGGTAGTTATACAGTGCTGTGCGCACACCGCCGATATGAAGCGGACCTGTTGGTGATGGCGCAAAGCGCACTCTAACCTTTCTTTCCATTGTAGTTATCGTATTTTCAGATTTGAGTTAAATTATATTTTCGTACAAAATTACAAAATCTCAGCCAATATCACCTTATATAATGTGAAATTTACGCCATTCATGCGAGTTTTGCGTATTTTTTCCCCATTTTACACCCTAACCGCCCTCCTTTCGCAATATCATTGGCTACCGGCAAGAACTAATTGCCGAAGAAGTTGGTAACGCCGAAAAGGATTTTTGTGGAAAGGTGTGACGCTGGTGATGTTGAAGGGCGTTGATAAACATCATGAAAATTTAATTTATCAGAATCACCCGAAACACCCGAAACACTTGAAACACCTGAA
>JAUNNJ010000081.1 GCA_030531495.1 Bacteroidales bacterium | reverse complement strand
GTTTCAGGTGTTTCGGGTGATTCCTGTGTTTCGTGCTCGGAACATGAATAGCAAACCATGAAAAGCAAAAATTTCCCACCTTCCAAACATCACACACACAAATCCCTTTTAACTGCTCACACATTTATTTCTCGCACAAGCAGGAGGGTACTGAAAAAAGAGGGATGTGTCGCGATTCGACACATCCCCCTTGTATTGCGCTGTGATTAATTAACGAGCGGAATTGATTAGAAAGTGTACTTCAAACCAATTTGTGCACGCCAGCGGCTGTAGTAGTCACTGTAAGAACGCATGTCGTAAGGAGTTTGTTCAACCTTGTCGCCGTTCTTAGCAAAGCCGTGGAGGAATTGGAATTCACCGTTACCACTATAAGTAACAGGGCTGTAGTATACAGAAGCACCTGTTGAAGTGTAGTGACCCCACTTGCTGCTGAAGAGGTTAGCCAAGTTTTGGATGTTGAAGGTGAGTTGCAAAGAGTGCATCATACCAGCAACACGGAACTTGTAAGTTTGAGCGAAGTGGAAATCGAAGTGGTGTTCGAATGGTTCGTTGTCACCGAAACGTTCGAAGTATTCACCACGGTGCTTGCTCATATAAGGATCATTATCAATCCAGCTCTTCATAGCTGCTTTTTGCATGTCGGCAGTGTAGCTAACGCCTGAAGCAGAACCTGCCTTGAACTTCATTTGGTCGATTTCTGCATCAGTTGGGATGTAGAACAAGTCGTTGCCGTTTGAGCTATCGCTGTTGAGGTCACCATAGTAGTAGATTGAGTATGGAGAACCACTGTTGAGAGTGTAGATCAAACCTACGCTTGTGTTCCAGTGCTTAGCATAGTCGCGGTTGAAGAATGCGCTGATGTTAATCTTGTGAGGAGTGTTGTAAGCCGAACGGCCAACTTCTGGGTTGTTAGGATCGCCATGAGTGTAGTTGTAGTTGAAGTTAGATTGAGCAACTGAGCTACCACCATAGTTAACAGACACAGAGTTGGTAAAAGTATAGCTTGCAGCCAAAGTCAAACCAAAGTCGAACTTCTTTTCAGCCTTACCGCTAACGCTGAAGGTGTGACCCTTGCTTGTGTTGTCGAGCAAGTAGATGTTAGCAAATGGAGTTCCACCAGTAATCTTTGCGAGATAAGGACGTTGGTCGAAGCTCAAAGAAGGGAACTTCTCACCGAGAGTGGTCTTGCCATCCCATTCATAAGCGAGGTTCTTGTAAACAACGTCGTTGAGAGTCTTAGACCAGATACCTTCGAATGTCCAGTCGATACCTGCCCATGTTGCATCCATAGCGAGGTTCACACGGAGAGTTTGGGCAAACTTGAAGTCCTTAGAGAATACGTTGATGGTTTGTGAACCAGCAGCAGCGAGCTTGTTTGCGTTTTCTTGTTGTTTGTCCTTATCAAGGATAACGCCAACAGGATTTGCAGCAGCACCAGACACGTTGTAAGTAGAGAGCTGGATACCTGTGTTAGAGAAGTTGTTGCTCAACCATACGAATGGAATACGGCCAGTGAAGAGACCAGCACCACCACGGAGAACTACGTTCTTGTCTTCATCAACTTTCCAACGGAAACCTACGCGTGGGCTGAACATTGGAGAGCTCTTAAGCTTGTGGTCAGTACGTACGTCCCAACCCTTGCTCTTTGCATATTCGTTGAATGGTTCGTTAGCAGTAGGGGTGTCGAAGAACAATGGAATATCAACACGAAGACCATAGGTCAAAGAGAAGTTGTTAGTCATTTCCCACTTGTCTTGAGCGTAGAAGCCAAGTTGACCAGCAGCGAACTTAGGAATCCAACGTGGAGTGCCAGTTACATCTACATTAGCAACACCGAAACGATATTGCTTGATGTGACCAGCTTCGCCGTTGAGGGCTGCCTTAAAGTCGGCAGGAGTGTTGAAGTAGTAAGTACCATAGCTGTCTTGGATGAAGAGGTTACCAAACTTGTAGTATTCGTCATGAGTACCGAAAGTGAAAGTGTGGTTACCCTTGTAGATTGTCAAGTTGTCGGTGAAAGAGATGATGTCTTGATCCAAAGCGTTAGCAGTAGAGCTACGTTCTGTACCGAAACAAACTGAACCACTACCTACGCTACCAATTTGAATCATTGGGAACATACCGTAAGGAGAACGAGAATCGCGAACGCGTACATAAGATACGAGAGCTTCGTTGCTGAGGGTTGGAGTGAGGTTACTGTGAAGTTCAGCAGTGAATGAGTTAGTCACACTCTTGAAGTCGTATTGATAGTCTGTTGCGTTGAGGTAAGTAGCAGAGCTGTTACCGCTGAGTTGCTTAGCAGATACCAAACGCCAACCGAGAGTCAATTTGTGCTTGTCGTTGATGTTCCAGTCTAATTTCACACCAGCCTTGTCGCTCTTGGTGTAGTTGTTAGGGTTGTTGAATGAACCATTGTATTCAATACCTTGCTTCTTAGCAGCATCTTTAAGAGCAGTAAGAAGGTCGGCAGCTACAGTTGCGTCAACGCGAGAAGCTTCAGTACCCAAACCGTAGTTGTTAGAATATTCGTTCATTGACTTTTCGTAGTTAGCGAAGAAGAACAACTTATCCTTTACGATTGGACCACCGAGGGTAATACCATAGTGGTAGTTCTTTTCATCTTGATAAGGAGACGACATACCACCGTTGCGCAAACGATACTTAGAGCTGATGAGGTCCTTGTTCATGTAGTCACCATAGAGTGAACCGTGGAATTGGTTAGTACCACTCTTGGTAATAGCGTTGATAGAACCACCGGTGAAGCCAGATTGGCGAACGTCGAATGGAGCAACTTGAACTTGGATTTGTTCTACAGTTTCCATTGAAAGTGGTTGGGTACCAGCTTGACCACCGTTTTGACCGTTTGAAGTCAAACCGAATACGTCGTTGTTAACAGCACCGTCAACCATGAAGCTGTTGTAGCGGTTGCTAACACCAGCAAACGACATAGCACCTGATTGAGAGATGTTAACCATTGGGTTCAAACGAGTAACGTCTGCCACACTGTGGTTGGTTGAAGGAACCATAGCGATATCCTTAGCGCTGAATGACATTGCAGCACCAGTCTTGGTAGCATCGATACCAGCCTTACCAGTAACAACAACTTCTTGGAGTTGACGTGAGCCAACTTGGAGAATTGCGTTAACAGCTGAAGTTTCACCAAGGGTGAGGCTCACGTTGTCCACCTTGTGAGTTTCGTAACCAACGTAAGAAATTTCAACTGTGTAAGGACCACCAACACGCATACCTTGAATAGTGTAACGACCACTTTCGTTGGTCACACCAGTGTAGCGAGTTCCTGATGGAACGTGAACGGCACGTACAGTTGCACCAATCACACCTTCGTTGTCGTCAGAGAGAACAACCTTACCGGTGAGGGCAGAAGTAGTTACCTGTGCATTAGCAGAGATAGCGAGAACCGCCATCACAGCCATACATAAAAACTTGATTTTTTTAAGCATAAAACTTAGGATAAAATTATTAAAAAAATAAAATAAAATTAGTTGTCTAATTAAGTCTGTAAAAACAATTCACGCTACCCCTTTTAAGAAGTAGCGCATATTCCCTTTAAGTATATAAAAACATTGCTCCAAGGGCATAATGAATGCCTTGGATGCCATTATATCGAGTATTTGTAGTCATTTGCATCTTACGCAATCGCGTAGCAGTCGTTGAAATACGGTGCAAAGTTACGGCATTAATTCTATTTTAACAAACCGCCACTCCATTTTAACACTCTTCCGTTAAAATCCTTAATTTTCGCCCACCCCTATCGCGAAATTTCCATCTCGGCAAAAGGTATCAGTATGAGAAAAAATGAGTAACTTTGCATCTGTTATGATTATCTACAACACCACATTCCATGTCAGCGATGAAGTTGAACGCATGTTTCTCGACTACATACGTCTGCAATATGTGCCCATGGCCACAGCCGACGGCACAATGACCAACCCCATTCTTTCGCGCGTGATGGGCAGCGCCCACGACGGCGGCATGAGCTACGCTTTGCAAATGCAGGCTCAATCGATGAAAGAACTTCAGAAATGGTGCCTCGGCACAGGAAAAACGCTCTCGGCACGCATCGCGTCGCATTTCGGCAGCAGTGTGGTGGGATTCACCACTATGATGGATGTGCTCGACCTTAAATAAACACACACGGAATGGAAGGACTTGAACACGACAAAATCATTATCGGCATCGACCCCGGTACGAATGTAATGGGTTATGGCATTCTTGGCATCAAGGGCAAGAAACCCGAACTCATTGCCATGGGTGTGCTCAAGCTCAACGCCATGGACGACCACTATATGCGATTGCATCACATCTTCGACCGCGTGACCAGCCTTATCGCACAATATCTGCCCGACGAGATGGCCATTGAGGCTCCGTTTTTCGGCAAAAATGTGCAGTCGATGCTGAAGTTGGGTCGAGCTCAAGGCGTGGCAATGGCAGCGGCACTCAATCGCCAAGTGCCTATCACCGAATACGAACCACGAAAAATCAAGATGGCCATCACTGGCAACGGCGCCGCCAGCAAAGAGCAAGTGAGCACCATGCTCCAACGCACACTGGGTATTGCTCAAGAAGAGATGCCAAAATTTCTTGATGCCACCGATGCCCTCGCAGCAGCCCTCTGCCATTTCTACGAAAGCCAAAAGCCAGTGTTTGCCCGCGGACCGAAATCATGGAAATCATTTATCGCCCAGAATCCCGACCGCATAAAGAAATAATTTCTGAAATCTTGTAATTTCTATGTACTCCAAGTTCTTTTGAGAAAGCCTTAATTGGCGCTACCAACCTGCACTTTTTGCTTGCATTTGATGATTTCGCCACGAGGGCTCACGCCTTCGATGGTCACAGTGTAGGTGGTGTTCACATTGTCGCTGGCATAGAAGTCGAATGAAGAAGTGCCATCGGCAGCAATTTTAACGGATGGTTTCCACACCAAAGTGCTTCGCAAGTCGGTGCCCACACCAATTCCGGCATCGCCGTGCTCATACGAAGGCGAATAAAATTCCACAGGGCGCTGATATCCTTCCACATCCAAAATCTTATAAAACACATTTGGATGCTCCTTCACCTTCTCCGTTCCGTCTTTCGTGATAATCATAATGGCACCATTCGACGCATTCGGCCCTAAAGCCACGCCATTGGTTGATGGAATGAAATCGACCCGCTTCACGATTTGTATCGGGCAGAGGCCCTCAATCTCGTCTAATGTGCTCATGCCAATGGGGGCATCGGAAGTGATGCCACGAATCATTTTCATCATTTCGCCACCTTGTTCGGGGCCTTCGTCGGGTTTCTCCAGCACCTCTACCATCGGCTCGTAATAAATGCCGTCGATAAAGAACGCCAAACGCCTGCCACGACTAACCACCTGCCCGCCAATAATGTTCACGCCAGGGAACGTGCGGATAATCTCTTCAAGGCGAGTGTATTTCCTGTCTTCTATCTTTTCATAGTCTATCGATCGGGTGGCCATCGTTTCAAACATGTCGGTGGGGCGCTTCACATTGTAGGCCGACACCACCACTTCGTCGAGCATCAGCATCACACCACCATCTCGCATACGCATGCGTTTAGCCTCGCTCGCCACATAATCGGCAGCCTGTTCTTCACGCTCGGGCTCAAAACTTTCCATCGGGAATGAGAACACTTGGGGGCGCTCCGGTTCGGGGTCAAAACTGATGTTGGCTTGTTCTTTGCCTTTCTTGTTCACGCCATGCACCACCAGCCTCGTACCCTCAGGGAAATCACAACCTTTGATTTCAAACACGCCTGCGCTGTCGGTTGGGAATTGGTCGAAATATTTGATTCTTGGGCTAATCACCTGCACAGCACCGTCTGCCACCGCCTTGTTGCGGAAAGTGGTGCCCAGGCGACCCGACTTTGAGTAGCCGCGCTCGATGGGTGATGTGGGCTCCGACATCAGTCCCCTCAGCACCAATGGCACATTGTATCTGCGCCATCCTTGCGTGAGGAGCAGAGCATCGAGTTCGGCGTCGTGGTTTTCTGCGCCGAAATAGTACGACGGATTTTCAATAAAACCGCGCAAGTCGCTCTGCAGCAGCAGTTGCCGTTCTATTTCCGAAACGCTGTCAATCGCCACCGAATGGTCGTCGGTCACGCTCACGGCATAGTTGCCTTCTGGCATGGCAAAGCCATCCAATTTCACATCCACCACCACTTTTTCGCGGGTAGAATATTCTGCTTTCCTTGTTTTTGCCGTAGTGATTGAAGCGCTATGGTCGCGCACGAAGAACAAGCGTTCGCTGAGTGCTCGCAAATCCTTATTCACCAGCAGCACTTGCACCACGCCAGCCGGAATCGTGGCCTCGTCGATATCAAATTCGCCCTGTGCATAAGCCAGCATACGCCCTCGTTGTTGCACCACAAGATGATATTCTGCGGGCAAATCGCCAGCCGGACGAGCAATAATCTTGCCCCCTTTCCTATGAATTTGCACGATAGCAGCACCACTTCGCAAAGCGGGCAATGCCACTTCCTTTTCTTCGCCATCTGCGGCTTTCACAAATGCCGTATATATTTTCCCCACTTCGGGCGTAATCTCCACGGTGCACATTCCCGCAAACTGGGTGGCGAAAGTGGTCACTTCCTTGCCACTGTTGTCCACGATACGCCCCTTTACATCGCATCCGTAGCCATTCTCGGCAAGGGCTTTCACCCCTACTTTGTTTGCAACATTTGGCACCAGATAGCCACCTTCGGGATAGAATTTTAGCTCATATTCATCAGCAGGTCGGGGCAATCCGAAAAATTTCTTGTAATTATTGTAACTTACCAATATGGTGCGCGACTCACAGTCTTTACCCTTCAGCAGAATGTCGACTTCGCCCTTCCCCACCATCTTCTTTTTGTGTTCCTTGCCATCGTCGAGTCGGTAGGTGAGGTTGTTGTAGGATTGCGAAACACCTTTTTCCCGGTCTTTCAAATCCACTTTAATTGCCAGTTCACGCTTACCTTCGCGGGTTTGCCATCTCGGGGTGAAATCAATCTTGTAGCGTGAGCTGTGGATGCTTGAAATTTCAATGCTTTTCTTGAAAAAGTAGGCCTCCCCGGCATTCTGCATAAATAGCGTGTAGGCCACCAAAGTATAATTCCCTTCTGGCACATCCTGGTCGAGTGGCACATAGCCACTGTATACACTGTCGCGCTCCATCACCTTCACCCTTGCCACTTCGCCACCAAACGGGTCGCGGAGCTCGACATACACATATTTACTCACGCACACGGGCTCATGACTCACAGCATCGACCACAAATGCACGCATCCAAATGGTGTCGCCAGTGAGATATGCCGACTTGTCGGTGGTGACATGTATCTTTTCTTGCGGACACACGTAGCGCTGGATGGCTAATCGCTGAGCGAAGATGCTATCATAGTCGCTCGCCTTTGCACAAAGGCAAACCACCACCATGAGAAAAGATATCAAAAGTTTTACTTTCATAACTTTCGATGATTTATAAGGTAAGTAGCATGGCGCAAAAAATCAAAAAAAGCGCCAAACTATAGTATTTGAATTGCTTTTATGCAATCAGAGAGAGTACGTCGGCCAACTTTTCGATGATGTCGGGGCGGACGGTATCATCCTCCTTGCCATCCCATCCACGAGCCTTAATCCACAGCGTTTTGCAACCAAGACTTTCGGCAGGAAGGATGTCTTTCGTGAGGCTGTCGCCAATCACCACAATTTCTTCGGCAGGCATTTCAAGTGCATCCACACCGAGACGGAAAAGTGTGGGATTTGGTTTCCTCACACCCACAACAGCACTTTCAATTACACCCTTGAAATAGCGACGCACGTCGAAATCACGCAAAACGCTATCCACATTGCCATAGAAATTACTAACCAGCATCATAGGATACTTCGCACTCAACGCTTCAAGCACAGGGCGAGCCTCTTCAATGCATTCACGAGCCTGGTCGTAGCAGTATTGAGCCACTTCTTTGGCCTTTGCCATAGCCACTGAAGCCTCAACAAGTCCTTGCTCCACAAGATAGCCAAACTCAATGTCCATCTTCTTCACAAGCAAGTCGTGGAAATTGTCGTTGGGCAGAATGTGGCGCACCTTTGCCAATTCACGCTCGGCCATCACATAGGCTTCGCGAAATTGCTCAAGACTGACATCCACCCCAGCCTTCTGGTAACCATCCCAGATTACCCAACTCCAGTGCACACCACGGCTATCAATCGTGCCGCCATAATCAAAAATCACACCTTTAATCATTATATTATCTTTTATATCAATTCCTCCCACACAGATCTCACAGATCTGGGGGGAGTTAGAGGGTTTTGAGGAGGGACTTGCAACGATGTTCGTGCGAGAGAATCATGTAGGCCATCATCGCGTTGAGCACCACGAGTTCAAAAGCGAAATAGAGCCATGGAATTTGGATAATCACCGATATAAACATGGCTATGATGCGGGTGTTGAACGAAAGCATATTGGTATACTTCATCAACGGAAGCGATTTGGCGCGGAAGGCATCACGGAACTCCTGTGGAATTTCGTCTTCGCCATAGCGTTGCTTCAAAGCCTTGCGGAGACGCTGCATGTTAGGCGTCATCACCTCTTGATTGGCAGTGTAGTTGCGATACACGGTCATGGTAAGTTTTTTCCAGAAGTTTCCGCTCCAAGTGAGGCCAGCATTTTCCTTATCGAGTGCTTCGGTGCTGTCGAGTTCGCTGCCATCCTTACCCTTCAAGAAATAGAGGTGGAACTGACGGTAATAGTCGGCCATAGCAGCTTGCTTTGCGTGACACACACCAGCACTCACAGCAATCAGCCAAATGAGCCATTTGTGGTCATAGAAAAAAAGTCCACCTGGCCACATATCGCCGAAATCAATCTCACGGAACACAATAGCCAGATAAATGGCTACAAACCAGAAATCGCCGCTCAAGCCATCGAGAATACGGCCGATGCGGGAATACTGCTTGGTGAGGCGCGCCAACTGACCATCAGCGCTATCGTAGGTGTTGGCCCAAATGATGAGGAAAATTCCCAAATAGTTGAGCCAAAGGTTGTTCGCTTCGCCGAAATAAAGCAGAATACCGCCACCCACACCCAAAAAGATGGAAGCGATAGTCACAATATTAGGCGTCACGCCCAGTTTGGCAAACAGCCATGCCCATGCAAATCCCATCGGGCGATAGAAGAATAAGTCGATATGCTCTTCGGTGTCCATCGACTTAAGCGATTGATTATATAAAGTCTTAATCTCCTTAAAATTCATTGCCTATCAATTTTTATTTTTCTTGAGCCGATTTCACAATCGACAATACACGTTTTGCTATATATGGCGCAGCCTCGTTGCGGCAAGGAGCGAAACTGGGCCAGTCGTTGAAGTCGATGATACGAATCTGACCATCGGGTGCCACGATGCAGTCGCCACCATAGATTTCCACATCAAGTTCTGTAGCCGCCTGTTGGCAAATGTTCTTGAAATGCTTTTCGTCGAACTTGATGCCTTGGCTCTTGCCATTCACTTCTTCCCAGCCATATTTGCTGTGACCAGCATCGAATGGATAGAACCAGAAGAAGAAAGGGGTGCCATTCACACCATAGAACTTCACGAGATCGCCTTCAAGGTGCACATTGATGACAGCACGCTTGATGCCACGGAGGAAATATTCCTGAAGCACTTCCTGCGCCTCTTCTGGATGGCGAACGAACGACACATCTTCTTTGTGCATCGCATGGAAATCGCCACGCTTAATCCAGCAACTCTGGAATCCACTCTTTTTGAGCATGGGCTTGATAGCCTCGTCGGTGTTGACAATCAAACTCTCGGGATAAGGGATGCCGTTGCCCAACAAAATGCGGGTCATTCGCTCACGGGTGCAGTTTTCAATGCCGAACCCCGAGTTGATAACGATTTTACCTGCATCTTGAGCCTTTTGCAAGTTTGCAATCGACTTTTGCTCACGGCACATGTTGAGAATCACGTCCTCTTCCACGCCACCATTGTTGAATTGCTCTTCACTATAGATGTTCACCAGACATCCACGCTTGCGAAGATGCTCGGCGGCAGCGTTGAGAATGGCAGCGTCGTTGCCAATATGATTGGGAGAATATGCGCCGGCGCGCATAATTGCTGCTATTTTAATTTCAGCCATAATCGCTTATTTTTTATTGCTATTTATCTTACTCAGTAATGAATTTCTGTGCCACCTCAATGTCGCTTGCGTGGTCCACATCAATTATCTTGTCGATACTGTAGGCCTGAAGGTTGAATCCTTCGTCGACAAGCGCACGTTGGAAATTGCGCATACGCGAGATGCCTTGCTCTATGCACTTGTCGAGCACAGGGAAGGCCTTGTCGGTGATGGCATAAATGCCACCTGAGACATATTTTGCGCCATCGTAGGCTGCATCGCGGAAAGCTTTGATGTGCATAGTTGGCTCATCCACTTCCACATACAAAGGCTTTTCGTCTTCGATAAACGGAGTCACCGCCCACATACCATCGTGCTCAGTGTCGGCTTCAAACGCATCGATATAGCGTGCGAAATCCTGTTCGCGGAAGATGGTATCGACAGTGGTGAGGCAGAATTTTCCCTTTTGCATCACCTTACTCAATTCCCAGAAACTGTGCATTGAACTCGGAGTGGTCTTCACCACCACATTCAGTGGAATATCAAGGCGAAGTGTGCTCAAGAATTCACGCACCTCTGTCATATGCTCATTCACAATGATGCTGATGCTTTCAGCCTTGCATCGGCAAAATATATTAATCAGACGCTGAACCATGGGTTCGCCATTAAGTTCTACAAGAGGCTTAGGTTTTGCCACGCCTTCTTGAGCCAGGCGTGAACCTTCACCAGCGGCAATAATTCCGTAATTCATATCTTTTTAAGTCTAAGAGTCTAAAAGTCTTATTTCTAACTTCTATCGTCTAATTTCTAACTTCTAAATTAATCTTTAGTAAGGTCGAGCACCACATTATCTTTGCTATGGTCGAAATATTGCTTGCGCAATGGGTGGCGGTAAGCCTCATCGTAACGAGTACGATTTCGAACGATGTCGATAGCGGCATACACAGCCTGACGCATAGAGTTTTCTTGAGCCACGCCCTGCCCAGCAATGTCGTAGCCAGTGCCGTGGTCGGGACTCGTGCGCACGATTGGCAAGCCTGCAGTAAAATTCACGCCATCGTTCATTGAAAGCGTTTTGAAAGGCGCCAATCCCTGGTCGTGGTACATGGCAAGCACACCATCAAAATGACGATATTGCTCATTGCCAAAGAATCCGTCGGCAGCATAGGGGCCGAAACAGAGAATCTTTTCGTCGTAAGCCTCCTGAATGGCAGGTGCAATCACCTCTTTCTCCTCTTTACCGAGCAATCCGTTCTCACCCGAATGTGGGTTGAGTGAAAGCACTGCGATGCGTGGGCCCTGAATACCGAAATCGCGCTTCAACGACTGATTGAAAATCTCAAGTTTTTCCTTGATGCCATCCTTGGTGATAGCAGCAGGCACATCGGCAATCGCCTTGTGAGTGGTGACCAACGCCACGCGAATCTTTTCGCTAAAAAGCACCATCAAAGCCTTCTGGCCATCGCCAACGCTTGCTTCAAGGTATTCGGTGTGTCCGGGGAAATTAAATTCCGAACTCTGGATATTCTCTTTGCTGATAGGAGCGGTGACAATAGCGTCGATTTTGCCACTTTTCAAATCTGCAACAGCAGCCTCAAGTGCCAAAAATGCGGCACGACCAGCCTGCTTGTCGGCTTTTCCCAATTCCACTTTGATGTCGTCGCCTCCTGTCACTTCCACCAAATTAGGAAGATTCTCTTTCAATTGGTCGACCGATTTTGTAACATTCACTTGGTAAGCAGGCATGTCGATAGCCTTACGGTGATAAGTCATGATTTTGCTCGACCCGTAGATGACTGGAGTGCACAGTTCCATCATCGCAGCATTTGCAAAGGTCTTTAAAATCACTTCATAGCCAATTCCATTGGTGTCCCCTTGGGTAATGCCAATGCGTATTTTTCTTTCGTTTGCCATTAATTTCTTTATTTCATTGGTTATGAGAGATATGCCATAGGCACACTCCACACCATATTAATAATCCTTCAAAGATACAACAATTTCGGCAATCCACCAAGCGCAAATTCCAGACAATGCATAGCATCTGCATCAAAACCAGACATAAAAAAAACGTGCGTAATTATAGGGGTTTGTGTATACATACTATTCCAGAAAGTTGATTACTCCTTCCTAATGTTCTTTTTGGGATAATATGGATTATTTTGAATGGTGCGCAGATAGAAAGATATTATGTGATTTCACCGTTGGCTGTTTCCTGCTTGGAACC
>JAUNNJ010000080.1 GCA_030531495.1 Bacteroidales bacterium | reverse complement strand
ATAAAACGCCAAACAAACGCCCCATAAAATTTCAATTTTTGTGCAATAATTTTACTAAATATCTATTTGTATCTATTTAAATATAAACGAATTACAATAAATTACATCAAAAGAACCGTCCCTTTGATGTATTTGATGTAATAAAAAATTGATTATTATTGGTAGCAAAATTCTTGTATCTGCGTTATTAATTCAGAGGGTTTGAAAAAATGGAAATACAAGAATTTATTAAACAAATCTCAATATGCCGAAGCAACATGCTGAACCAGGCTTTGCATTATCTAAAAGATTATGATGATGCAGAGGATGTTGTGCAGGAAACACTTGCTAAATTATGGATGGCAAAGGAGCGTATTCAAAATGCTGAAAAGCTAAGCAGTTATGCAAGTGTGGCATGCAAAAATACAGCCTTGTCTTTCCTCAGGAAAACACAGGAAACAATATCTATTGAAGATATTACAGAATCCACATCCGGCATCAATCCTCAAACAATGCTTGAGGAGAATGAAAACCAACAAAAATTAGAATACTTTATCAGTCGTCTAAGTGATAAGCAACGAGCCATTATTAAGATGCGTAATGTTGAGGGATTGTCGTATTCTGAAATTGCACAAATTATAGGAGCAACGGAATCATCGGTTCGAGGCATTATCAGCAAAACTCGCACGATATTATTAAAGCAAATGGGAGGGGCAATATTATGAAATATTCAAACGAATACATAGAAAAACTTCTTGGAAAATTTCTTGAAGGACAGACAACAGAAGCCGAAGAACAGATTTTGTCTGATTTCTTTAGTAATGTTCAGGATATTCCTGCAAAGTGGGAAAACCACGGATTGCTATTTCAGAGTTTCAAAACCGATGCCTACGACTTTTGCGAAGAAGATATTGACGATATATTTGCTATTAAACCAGCAAGGAGAGCAGTAGTGTTCCGTCTGTTGCCATGGGTCTCTGTGGCTTGTGTAGCTGCCGCTATAGTTCTGTGGTTTTGTTTTATTAGTAGTGATAATGGCTATAAGTCCACAAATAAAATGATATCCGAGAATGAAATCGTGAAGAGAGACAGTGTTATCAGAATTCCTCAGGAAACACCTAGCCCCCAAAAGTTGACTGCAAGCGAAAACTCGCAAACAGGATCTGGTGGCATACAAAGTAACAAGAAGAATCTTAATCTTCTTGCCAAATCTTGTGTACAGCGAACCCAAAAGCAACGAAAAGAAAAGGAGACAAAATCAGTTAAAGCCGAATCTCAAACCACAAATGAAATAAGTTCAATAGAACTCATTGAAGCAATCAATGTTCTTGACGATGTAACCTCCAATGAAATCTCTGTGTCGGTTACCTCACATAAAAACGGATTTATTATAAACACTCATTCAACGAATGGACCTACAAACTCTTATTTACTTCGTAAATGCACAGACGGTTCATCTTTGGAAATGAAAACAAGGATTATTAACTTATAAAACAAAAGACAAATGAAAAAAGTAATTATGCTTCTGCTTACAGCAGTACTTTCTGTAGCAATCGTAAGTGCACAGGAAATGAGGGAAACAACCTATTACATTGATGGTCAAATAGTGGAAAAGTTTGACGGAACTCAGCTAAAGGGTAAAACGATTCTCAACTACACTATAGACCAAGAAACAAACACTCACAAAATAACCACTTCTGAGATTATAAGTCAGAATTTAGAAAACGTAAAAGTGCTTTCATCAACTTCGAAAGTCGATGGTCTTGAAGGACAACTTAACACTGCAGAAGCAATTATTGTTAGCAAGAAAGATGTTGCATATGTAATAGACGGAAAGCCTGTTTCGTTTTATGATATGAAATCCTTGTCATCATCTAGCATTAAATCAGTGAAAGTTGTCAAGGATAAAGATAATCCTGACTTCAAAAAGTATTCAGAAGAGTACAAGAAGAAAACAAAGATTGAACCAAAGTTTATTATTTTGATTTCAACAAAGTAATTCTTATAAGCACTCGAGAATTGGACTCACATAAGTTTTCGCTATAAAAACTTTATGTGAGTCTAATTTTTTACATCAAAGTGACGGTTCTTTTGATGTAATTTACTCCTTATTCATTGATTTACTTTTAATTAGAGCTATTGATTTATACTCTATTTTTGCAATTCTTGCAAGCTGACGCTTCCCAATCCCGGCATTTATAACAGCCATGGGAGTGGATGCGAGAAAGGGAGGAGGGAAGATGGGGGAAGCGGGAGACTACAGTTTTAATTGGTGGAAGAAGTGCCACATGACTATGGCGGCGGTGTTGGCTATGTTGAGGCTGTGCTTGGTGCCGCATTGCGGTATCTCTATGCAGCAGTCGCTGGCGTCAACTGCCTCTTGACTAACGCCTTTCACTTCGTTGCCAAAAATAATGGCATACTTTTCATCAGGCTTGGCAATAAATTGTTGAAGACTTATGCTGCCGTGCACTTGCTCAATCGTACAAATTTTATAACCTTTGTGGCGCAATAGCGCCACTGCTTCACCTATGGTTTCGTAGTGAGCCCAGTCCACACTGTCTTCGGCACCCAATGCTGTTTTGTGGATTTCAGCAGATGGTGGAGTGGCGGTTATACCACACAGCGCTATATGATCGATAACAAAAGCATCGGCTGTGCGAAACACACTACCTATATTCATTTCGCTGCGCACGTCATCGAGCACTACAGCCACTGGTATTTTCTCTACTGCCTTGAATTCCTCGGCGGTAATGCGACCGAGGTCGAGCATACTTTTTTTCTTCATAATGGCAAAGTTAATGAATAATTTCTAAAATCCATCTATTCACAGTTATGTACAATTATTAATTTACTCATAAATAATGAATTAAATAGTATTTTTCATAGTTATCAACAAATTGTTAATAACTTGTGGAAAACGGCTTGAAAACTTTTAAATAAAAAATTGCGAAAATACTTGACTTTTGAAAATCGCTCGGGCTTAACAAATTATGCCCTAAATCCAAAAAAGTTGGCATTTACTTATTATTGCATATTTAACAGGGTTTTCGTCAGTTTTTAATAGGTAATCACGCAAGAATTTATTAACTTTGCAAGTTGTTAACAGGTTGTTAATAAAGTTTGGAAAACGCTCTAAATCAAAATTTAAAGTTGTTTACTAACTATTAATAACCTTTGCATCGACACTAATAACTTTATATGCAAGAAAATGGGCAAAAAGTTATTGTCGTTATTAACAGCGTATCATCATCAATAATTAATTCTTTAAATTTTAAAAATAAATTAATATATAATGATGTGCGTTGATAATTGTCGGTTGTGGTGGAGGAAAAAATCTGAAGGATTTTCTTTTTTTGCCGTACGCACAAACTGAAGCGGTGCAGCACAAAAAATGATTTAAAACTACTTTATATAGACTATGGAATATAATTTTCGCGAAATTGAAAAGAAATGGCAGCAGTACTGGCGCGACCAGCACACCTACCAGAGTGAAATAAAGGCCGACAAGCCTAAATATTACGTACTCGACATGTTCCCTTATCCATCGGGTGCAGGTTTGCATGTGGGTCACCCTCTCGGCTATATCGCAAGCGACATTTTTGCACGCTACAAAAGACTGAAAGGATTTAATGTGCTGCACCCAATGGGCTATGACGCGTACGGACTTCCTGCCGAGCAATACGCTATCCAGACCGGTCAACACACTGAAGTGACTACGGTGAAAAATATTGCGCGCTATCGCGAACAACTTGAAAAGATTGGTTTCTGCTACGACTGGAATCGCGAAGTGCGTACGTGCGACCCAAAATATTATAAGTGGACTCAATGGGCATTTATGCAGATGTTCAAGAGTTACTACAATACTGAGCTTGACAAGGCTCGTCCAATCGACGAACTGATTGCATACTTTGAAAAGAACGGTAGCGAAGGATGCAATGCCGCTACCAATGGCAAGAATGCTTTCACTGCAGAGCAGTGGAATGCAATGACCAAGGTGGAAAAAGAAAATGCCTTGATGGACTATCGTATCGCTTATCGTGGCAACACTATGGTAAACTGGTGTCCTAAGCTCGGCACTGTGCTCGCTAACGATGAAGTGAGCGAAGGCGTTTCACTTCGTGGCGGCTATCCTGTAGTTCAAAAGATGATGAGTCAGTGGTGCTTGCGCGTTTCGGCGTACGCAGGTCGTTTGCTCCGTGATCTTGATAACCTTGATTGGACCGACTCTATCAAAGAAACTCAACGCAACTGGATTGGCTACAGCGAAGGTGCTGAAATGCAGTTCCCACTTGTGGGTAGCGATGAGAAGATGCTTATCTTCACTACACGCGCCGATACCATTTTCGGTGTAACATTTATGGTGCTTGCTCCAGAAAGTGAATATGTGGAGAAAGTGACCACTGCCGAACAGAAGGCTGCTGTGGAAGCATATCTCGACGAAGTGAAGCATAAGACTGAGCGTGAACGCATGATTGAAAAGAAAGTGTCGGGTGTGTTCAGCGGCTCGTACGCAGTTAATCCTGTAACCGGTAAGAATATTCCTATCTATATCAGCGACTACGTATTGGCTGGCTATGGCACTGGTGCCATTATGGCTGTGCCTGCTCACGACAGTCGCGACTACGCTTTCGCGAAGCATTTCAATCTCGACATCGTGCCACTGATTGAAGGTGCAGATGTGAGCGAAGAAAGTTTCGATGCTAAAGAAGGTATCGTAATGAATTCAAACAACGATAAGCTTCAATTGAATGGCCTTCAGGTGAAGGAAGCTATTGCCAAGACAAAGAAGTTTATTGAGGAAGAGGGAATTGGTAAAGTAAAGGTAAATTATCGCCTTCGCGACGCTATCTTCAGCCGCCAACGCTATTGGGGTGAACCATTCCCTATCTATTACGATGCTGATGGTCAGCCACAAGTGATTGAAGAAAGCGAACTTCCATTGCAGCTTCCTGAAGTAGATAAGTTCTTGCCTACAGAAAGCGGTGAGCCTCCATTGGGTCGCGCTAAGAATTGGGTGGCTACTAATGGTCAACCTTTGGAACTTTGCACAATGCCAGGTTTCGCTGGTTCGAGTGCCTACTATTTGCGCTATATGGATCCACACAACGATGAAGCGCTTGTGGGCGAAGAAGCAAATGGCTATTGGCGTCAGGTCGACCTGTACGTAGGTGGTACTGAACACGCTACCGGTCACTTGATTTATAGTCGCTTCTGGAATAAATTCCTCTTCGACTACGGTTATGTTTGCGAAGCCGAACCTTACAAAAAACTCTTCAACCAGGGTATGATTCAAGGCCGAAGCAACTTCGTATATCGTATAAAGGACACCAACACCTTCGTAAGCCTCAACCTCAAGGATGAATATGATGTAACTCCTATTCACGTCGACGTGAACATCGTGAGCAACGATGTGCTCGACATTGAAAAGTTCCGCGCTTGGCGTCCTGAATTTGCCGATGCCGAATTTATTCTCGAAAAGGATAAATACATTTGTGGATGGGCTATTGAAAAGATGTCGAAGTCGATGTTCAATGTAGTGAATCCCGACGATATCGTAGAGCGTTATGGTGCCGACACCTTGCGTCTGTACGAAATGTTCCTCGGTCCTGTTGAAGCAAGTAAGCCATGGGATACCAACGGCATCGACGGTGTGAACCGCTTCTTGAAAAAATTGTGGAACATGGTATTCGATGGTGATGCCGTACGCTTGACCGACGAAAAGCCAACTGCCGACAATCTTAAGACACTTCACAAACTCATCAAGAAGGTTACTGCCGATGTGGAAGTGCTCAGTTACAACACTTCAGTGGCTGCATTCATGATTTGTGTAAACGAACTCTATACGCAAAAGTGCGTGAGCAAGGCTATCTTTGATGAACTCATCGTGGTGCTTGCTCCATTTGCTCCACACATCACCGAAGAATTGTGGCATGTACTCGGTCACGAAGGCACCATTTGCGATGCTCAATGGCCTGCTTTCAACGAAGAATATCTCAAAGAAAGCAATGTGAAGTACACCGTCATGTTCAATGGCAAGCCACGCTTCAATATTGAGGTACTTGTAGGCACCGACAAGGCTGAAGTAGAGCGCCTCGCACTCTCCGACAAGGGAGCTGAAAAGTGGCTCGCTGGCAAGGCTCCAAAGAAGGTGATTGTGGTGCCAAACAAGATTGTAAACGTAGTGGTATAAATCACATTATTTCCGCTAAATAAATAAATAAAATAAATGGTGCAATTCTATAATTACAAATTGCACCATTTATCATATGAAGAATCTATAAAATATTTTTGTTAGTAAAAAGTTTATTAAAAATCTATAACTGAATGATTTAATAGTGTAGTGTTTACTATATTTGGATAATTATTTATTAAAAATATATTTATGAAAAAACATTTTAAGTTATTAGCACCATCAATGTGTATGTTTCTTGTGTGTATGTTTTCACAGCACATGCATGCCATTGAAAAAGAAACGGCGAGTTCAACTATAGGTGTGGTGCACAATAGGATTGATTCAAAAGATTATTCTTCTGAAAAATTACAATCGCCTGGATACGACGGTAAGGTGGTAACCACTGAAGAAGGTTATACCTTTAAGTTGAAAGAAGAGGGTGAAGTTCTCACAGCGTCATTAATTGAAATTAGTCCGTACATCAAGAAAGCGTATATTCCAAAAAACGTTACTATTAATGATGCAATAAAAGGGGAAATTTATGAATATTCGGTTAATACGATTGTGGCGAATGCATTGAGCAACGGCACCATTGAATATGTGGCAATTCCTTCTTGCGTCACAAAAATTGAGGATGATGCTTTTCATGCTGCCACAGCACTCAAAGAGGTGGAATTTCAGGATGGGGAATCAACTCTGTGGCTTGGATGCAACATTGACGATTCTGGTATTAAAGAAGGGCTTTTCAGCAACTCTCCTATCCAGAATGTGTATGTAGGCCGAAATTTGGAATGGGCCGAAAATGAAACACATAATGAACCTTTTAGCGGTCGCAACCAACTCAATGAAATCCAATTTGGTCCGCGCATCACTGTGGTAGGAAACATGGCCAACCCCACCTGCACCAATTTTGATTTGTTCTATGGCTGCGAAAATGTGAAGAAATATTCTTTCCTTGGCGATGGGGCAAGCATGGGAACCGTTGTGAAAATATATTGTGCAGATGGTTTGTCGTACGCAACAGAAGCATTTATCAACCGCGACTTGGAGGAGAGCTTTTTCGTGGAATACACTTTTGGGGGTAATCGCAAGGCCATCAGCGACAGAATAGTGAGCGTGAAGTTTGGACAGTATGTTACTTATGTGCCCAAAATGATTTATAGTGGGTTTGGTCCTTACCATAATGTGCATTTGCAAAATGTTGATTTCACAGAGGCGACAAGCCTTAAAACCATCAGGGAACGTGCATTCGCCCACTGCGACAAACTGGAGAAAATCGACTTGTCAGAGACCGAAGTCACTACCATAGGAACGGAGTGCTTTTTCGACTGTCAGAATCTAAAAGATTTGAACTTCGGAAATACCGTGCAGAATATAGAAATGAGTGCCTTTGAGTCGACGGGCATCACTCAAATTAATTTGCCATCATCATTGGTTACTCTTGGAAATAGAGCATTCTACGATTGCACGAAAGCCACTAATCTCATCATTGCACCGAATGACGAGGCACTGAATTGTCTTGATTATCGCTCGAATTGCAGCACATTTAGCTCTTGCGCCGAACTCAAAAATGTGTATCTTGGCCGTACGCTCACTTGGAATGAATATAACGAAACATCATCGCCATTCTACGGCAGTTTAATCGAAACACTGGTGATAGATGAAAACGTAGGAAATCTACAAGACTATATGTTTAGTGGTTGTTCAAAGTTGAAATCGGTGAACATAGGTACAAACATCAGTCAAATTCCCAACAACTGTTTTTTCAACGCAGAAAACATTGAAACATTTGTTCTCACCGACACCATAGCACCCATCACTCTTGGTAGTTCATGCCAGAAAATTAAGGCAAAGATTATGTATATGGGTCGCCCTGTAGCTGATGTGGAAAACATTCCAAATGGCAAGGAAGATAACAAGAAAACATTGGAAACACTACATGTTGGCGAATGTGCAGCAATAGTGAAGAGCAATAGTTTTGTGGATTTACCAAAACTCAAAAGCGTTACGCTTCAAGCCAATATCACTTTAGAGAACAGTGCATTCGTTAACTGTGGCATAGAGGATTTATATGTGCAAGGCAATGCGTTCTTTAAGACCAATGCAGTGAAGAATTGCAACAATATAATAGAACTCACCGTGGTGGGCAAACTCACCATGGAGGAAAGTGCATTTGCTCCGGGAAATGGTGCGCCTGCTATTAGAAAAATTAATGTATTCTTTAGTGAAGATCCTAAGGATGAATCACATGCCAAGTCATTTCCACAAAAGTATCTTGATGAATCAGTATTGTGCAACCTCTTCGATAGTCCTTACAACCAAGTGACCTTCACATGTTTGCCTTGGAGTGGTTTTAAAAATCGCTCTTCAATGAGTGCCAATGATTATGCGCCCAGCGACAAAGAATTGGATAACGACTATTATGACCATGCCTACATACGCAATACTCATAAGGAAAGAAAATATTTCAGTGCTTACATGCCATTTAATGTGAGTACCTACTACTTTGGTTCCGACGCGATTGCTTATAATTTCAGAGTCAACGATGGCTTTACGGATTCTTACACCGACGACGCTGTAACATTGCGAACTGTGCACAATGAAAATCTCGACGAAAGCAATAATTTCTTATGGAACATTCCTTTTATCATCTATTCAAATTACGGTGATTCTATTGTGAAGGCAAGAATCGACCAGTTCCAAGATAAGCAAGTGGAAGTGATATTTGCTCTTAACGCCCACACTCCTGCTCTTCCTTACTTTGTGAGCGCTAAGGATGAAATTATTAATCCTCAACAAGGCAACTATTATGTGATAGACAATGGTTGTTTGAAGAAGGTGAATGGCGATTACGAACTCCGTGCTTTCAATGTGGCTTTCAATGCCAGCGGAAAACAGAAAATGCACTTCGTTGATAGCAAAACCGACAGTCCGCTCATTCCAGATGAGGCTATTGTGACCCCAGAATACCACCTCATGGGTTATACCACATTCTATAGTAGTGAAAGCAGTTTTGAAGTGAAAGGTGCGGAAGTGTACACCGTGAGCGAAACAACAAATCAGCGCGGCAACACGACCCTCACCCTCAATCTGGTGAAAGATGGAATTGTAAGTCAAGGACAGGGTGTAGTGATTAAATATCTGCCTGGCGAAACACTTCACATGCAAATGGTGACCAACGAAAGCAGCGATGCGGAAGCCTACGGGGCGAATGTGCTCAAGGGTGTGGATGAAGATACACCAGTGAGCCAGTTGGGCGATATCTACGTTCTGGGTAAGGTAAACAATTTGGTGGGATTCTTCCCCTACTATACAGCTGAAGGCAATAAGGCCGACGGATTGCTCCATGCCAACAAAGCCTACCTCAATTCGAACGATGTGAGCGCAGGGGTATTGCCATTTGTTATCGACAGCGAAGTGCCTACTGCAATCGACGACTTAAATGCTGCCGGCAACATGAATTCCCGAATCTACGACCTCAACGGGCGCCATGTTATCAATCCAGAGCATGGCGGCATCTACATCAAGGACGGTAAAGTAATCATCAAAAAGTAAAAAAAAACTCAACGACTATGAAAAAGATATTTTTAGCAATAATATGCCTCACATTGTGTGTTGGTCAGATGATGGCAAATGCCAATAGTGAGAAGGAAATGGAGCGACTCACCAAGGAGTTTCTTGCCCATTATGAAGGAAACCTTCCGACTGGCACTGAAATAAGTGCCGACAGCTCAAGCATCAATATCAACTTTCTTGAATTTATCGCCGACCCAGTGGCGAAGCGATATTTCGAGCAGATGGGTAAGGTGATTTTGGCTGAGCAAGCTGCCGACACTGAAATGAATGTGGAAATTGAAGATCTGCAGTTGGGACAAATTATGGATATGCGCGAAAGTACGAAGCGCGGTGCGCACAAGGCTGTGGCGATTCCACATGTTACCTGTTGCTTGAAGATTCCCTACACCTATACAAGTGTAGACGGTAAAAACAATCCTATCCGTTTGTCGTCGATTTTGTATCGCCCAAGTCCGTTCCAACTCAATCTCAATGCAAAACTTGGTGTACTTAATGTTATTAATTTCAGAATTGCTCTTTTTGCATTTGTGATAGAGCTTATAAAAGGTGCCTGGAATGCAGTTGTAGGCTACACTTTTGATTATGGAGTTTTATCGTGCCACCCCACAGTAACCACCTCTGCTGAGGCACCTTCTGGAAACTCCCCACTTGATGGCGACGTGCACATGTTTTGCTCCGACTATGCGATAGTTGTGTGTCCCGACTATTGTGGCTATGGCTTGTCGGAATTTAAGCAGCATCCCTATCTTGTGCAAGGCGTGACGGCGCGCAATGTGGTGGATGGCTACATCGCAGCACTCGACTTAATCAAATCGAATAATGAATCAGGTGCCAGTGGCAGTTGGAAACTTGCCAGCGATTTCTATACAGATTTGATAGGCTACTCTCAAGGTGGCAGTGTGGCATTGGCAACATTGCGTTACCTCGAAGGACCACAAGTGTCGAGCGATAAACTCAATCGCATCAACCTGCGCAACGTGTACTGCGGCGATGGTCCTTACTCGCCTATTGCCACCATTAACCAGTATGTGGAATGGGCCAACAGTAGTGAGAAAAAATATAATGAAATGGCTTATCCATGTGTGCTCCCGCTCATCGTGCAGGCGGCAAAAGATGCTTACGACAACGACTGTATGCGCACCGTGGAACTTGAATCATATTTCACCCCAGAATTTATATCGACAGGCATTGTCAAGCAGCTCGACACCAAAAGAGTGGATACCGAAAGTCTTAATAAAATTATTTGGGCAAAGGGTATTCGGCGCATCGACCAGATTATGAGCGATAAGATGATTAAGAAAGTGGTTGAAACCGACGACAATGGCGTAACGAAAGAAAAAATTGTGCTCAACACCGAGAGCAACGAGTATAAGTGCCTTATGCGCGCATTGAGTTACAACGACCTCTCCAAAGGCTGGACTCCTCACCATCCATTGGTTTTCATGCACCTTGATGGTGACCTCGTGGTGCCCTATAGCAATATGAAAGAGGTAGAGAAAAACATAGGTCGCGACCCTAAAAAGAAAATGATATTTACCGACCCTTATAAGGTGAAGGATGCAATGAGTACTATCTGGCATCTTATTGCTACTGTAATTAAGGGTTGCTTAAATAATCCAGATCACGGTTCTATAGGAAAATTTTTCTTCATGGCAGCCGCAGCCGGGGTTTTTGAAGATTGGCTGAAATAATTTCAACCCAGAAATTGCAATAGCAATCAATACTCATCATCTACACACGATATCAATTTTGCATTGGTATCGTGTGTATTTCTTTTTCATGTGTTCCTACCCGAAGTTCGTCACAAAAACGTGTGAGTTTCCCCGAAAGTTCGTCACAAAAATGTGTTTTTCTATTGTTATTTATTTGATTTTTAATAACTTTGTAGAAATAGAAAAATTATAATCAAAAATGAAGAATTTATTTTTAGCCTTTATGACTATGTTGGCAGTGAGCCTGGTGGCTTGTGCCGGTAAGAATGAAAACAAATCGGAAGCATCGGCTGATGGAAAATCAAAAACACTGATTGCTTATTTTAGTGCTTCAGGAGTAACTAAGGGTGTGGCAGAGCAGATACAGAAATTGAGTGGAGCCGAAATCCACGAGATTGTGCCTGCCGAAATCTACACCGATGCCGACCTTGATTGGCGCAACAAGCAGTCGCGTAGCAGCATTGAGATGAACGACGACAAAGCGCGCACAGCACTGAAGGAGCCAAAAATCGACATCGAAGCTTTCGACACCATCTACATTGGCTATCCCATTTGGTGGGATTTGGCACCTCGCGTAATTAACACGTGGATTGAAAGCAATGATTTGAAAGGCAAGATAATTGTTCCGTTTGCCACCTCTGGCGGCAGCACCATTTCCAATTCAGTGAAAGATCTCCGACGTTTGTATCCCGACCTTGACATCAAGGATGGTAAACTTCTCAATTCTCCATCAGAGGCCGAACTCAAAGGTTTTCTTGGTAAATAGCGAATAGACATTTCTATCATATCCGATGATGTGCCTTTGGCAAGTGAGCAATAATCCCTGCATGCTTCACACCAGCCAAAGGCACATCTATTTTATAGGAAAAGTGTATTTTTGCATGGTAAATTTTATAGGAAAAGTGTATTTTTTAGTTGCGTATTTTAT
>JAUNNJ010000139.1 GCA_030531495.1 Bacteroidales bacterium | reverse complement strand
ATCGACAGGAAATACTCTGCGTCAACAAATCCGCGGTAGCCCTTTTGCACGCCAATCCCTTCGGTGAACGACTTGCCAAAGCTCTGCTGAGGCTGCCAGTTGTCCTTTGTAATCTTCTTTATCTGGTTCCAGAAAATGGTCTGCTGGTTGCCGTCCTCCTCTTGGATAACGAGCGAGTCAAGTGGAGCATATTGCACAATTTTGCCACGCACCTTGTGGCCGTTTTTCAGTTGGACAACTTCTTGTTTTTCCTTAGCAATGGCAGCTGTGCTACCCACAAGCGCCATCAAAATATAAATTACAAACTTTTTCATATTTCTTGAATAATTTTAAATGTACTAAATTTTATTGATAATAAGCAAATCACACCACCATCAATTAAACGCTGATGCCATCGGCACTGCGTAGCCAGGCGCCCCAGCGCATCATACGTGTTGCTGCAGAGCAAAACCGGCTCTGCATCGTCACGTTCAACCGATGTAGTGAGCAGTCGTTCCATATTATCATAAGTATAGCGCAGTGTTATTTGTTATTTGTTATTTGTCATTTCTAATTCAAATTTATAATCATAATGTTCTATTAGTTATTGATAAAATTAGTTGTTATTTTTATTTGGGAAAAAGTTCGGTACGCTCTCGGGACAATTTTCCTTTGGATTATCTGGTAAATATCTGACAGTTAAAGTGTCTCCGATGGTCTGGCCTTTATCAGTCGTCATTCCTTCGTATTTTTTACCATCTACAGTAAAAACATAAAACATCTGGTCTTTAAGTCCTCTCATCCACCAAACATTCCTGACTTCTTTGTAATATCCCACTGTTTTGACGCCATATTGCGCCACTTTGTAATCCAAATATAATCTCTTTATTATAGCAAAGCAAAAAAGTACTATTGCTATATAACTAGGAATGTATTTGGGTTCTATAGACTTCAAATATTGGATTAGGGCATTCGGCCTTTTCTTGATTTTTTTGATGCGTATTTTCTTAGGCGCATCTGGGTCCTTTCGCTTTCTTTTCTTTTTTTTTATTTTTTTCATTCCTTGTCGTTTTGTTTGTTAACATAGCCCGCACCTATATTTCCAGGAGCAGATTTGACTTTATCTGTTACTGCTTTATTTGTCTTTTTGGCTCGAGCATTTCTTTTACGAGTGCGGGTGGCTATCTGTTTAGCTTTTTTTGCCGGAAGTGATTGCCCTTTTGCATGAGCCTTAGCCCGAGCCTCATTCACAGCTTTATTTGCACTTTTTGTTTTGAAAACAGATACATGCTTAATTGGCATCTTAATTATTGACGATGCCACTTCTGTTGCCATGGCTTGTGCTGCTTTCTTTGCAGATTTAATTTTTAATCCATCATGTACATTGTAATCCACAGAATTCCTAACAGCCATTGCCGTCCCTTTTACGATTGTACGTCTCACAACAGAACCTCCAGATGTAATTGCGCCCTCAACTGTTGCGACAGCAATATCTGCAATATCAACATCTGTAAAAGAACTCATCTTCTTTCCAGAAAGAAGATTTACGCTCACTTGTGTGGCATATTCTGCTAATCCTCCAACAATGCCCCCAATAATATTATTGACAATCATACCAGATGGATCACTATTTGAATTAGGATTACCTTTGCATACAGAATATGGCGAAGCATCCACATCCAATTCAGCCAAGGGGTCAGGCATAATCCAGTAACATAAAGAAGAATTCAGCATTCGGGCTTCGAAGTCATACCAGTCGAGTCCGTTCTCGCGGTCGAGCTCTTTGCCTGTGTACTTGTATGGATGAGCGGATGCTATGGCACTTGTGCCATGAAGCATGCCGTAGGGGTAGTAGCTGTTTACCTCTTTGAGGGTTCCGTTCTGCGACACAGTGGTGCGTATGTCACCACGGTAGTCCTTCACATAGTAGTGACTACCGGTAGAGTCAATGTAGCCCACATCGGTGAGGGTGCGCTCAAGCACGCCATTGCGGTAGGTATGGTTACCGCAATAGTCACGCACCATCAGTGTGGTGACAGCTTCTTCCAAGTCATTATGACTGCCACCGCCCACAACGAAATCATTGGTAGAAGCCAATGAGAACGGCATCATCTCCACTCCGTCTTCACCACCATCTTCTGCTTCTTCGCCATCAAAAATCGCAAAATTGTTGAGCAGGTACTGCACACGCAGCTTGCGCCCGTCGGCGGCATAGGTGTAGCGCGTCTCGTGCCCATCGTTGAAAAGAATGGTCTGTGGCAGATTCAGCATATTGTAGGTGATGCTGTGAATACCCTTGTTGCGGTC
>JAUNNJ010000079.1 GCA_030531495.1 Bacteroidales bacterium | reverse complement strand
CGGTAACCATTGGCAACTCGGTGACAAGTATCGGGAACTACGCGTTCAGAAGCTGCACAGGCTTGACATCGGTAACCATCCCCAACTCGGTGACATGTATCGGGGACGGGGCGTTCTATGGCTGCACAAGTTTGACATCGGTATTTTGCAAGATAAAGACACCGCTTGACATTGATAGTTATACCTTCTATGATGTGCCAGTTTCTTCCGCTACGCTGTATGTTTCTAAGGGGTGCAAGAGTGCCTATCAGGAGGCGCCATATTGGAGCGCATTTGGCACTATCACAGAAATGGACTTCTCCATTAAGGGTGATGTGAATGAAGATGATGTGCTTAATGTGAGCGATGTGACATCTATTATCAATTACCTCCTTGGCACTGAGACGCTTCCTGACATCTCAAAAGCCGACCTGAACGGCGACTTCGAAATCAACGTGAGCGACGTGACCGCCCTCATCAACCTTATCCTCGCGCAGTGAGTATGAGCTCGGCAAGGCGAGCAGCGGTGTGTCAGCGAAGCTGGCGCCGCTCCCAGCGACCCTCCGAGGCTCTGGCTTGGGGGGGGGGCGCTGTGGCTCCAAGCTGCGCGCACTCGTGCGCTTGCATGGAGTTGACCACAACCTGTCGTCCTCGGCGACTTTTATTGGTTTGAGTATAGCTTTCCCCTGACCGGCGACCGGGGGTATCATTCGCTTGCGCTCACATGCAAGATGATAAAAAAGTCAGCCTTATTGAATTGGTGGAGAAAATAGAAAACAATAAACATAGTGAGTGCTCTGAATATATAGAAGACCAAGAATATCAAGAAATCAGATGGCTTATACGATAGCATGGAAAGGATTACGGCTACATATTTGACGCGCGACGGTGATGCGGAACAGCAGCTCTGCTGCAACACGTATGACGCACTGGGGCGCCTGGCTACGCAGTGCGCTCGATGCGTAATTTAGCGTGTTTGGCATTTTGCGACAGAATGCTCGCATGCTGATGAGCAACAAATATTTCCTTTTTCCCTGATGCACTTTGTGAGATAATAGTTTTTTTGTGTATATTTGCGTGTGGCAAGGCTTGTGATATAGCCACTTGTTGCAAAAGTTAATACAAAAAATTAAATTCTTGTGATATGAAACGACTTTTGGTCATAATGATAAGTGTGTGTGCGCTCTTTGGCGCTGGGGCTGAGGAATCGGCTTTGCAGGATTCAGTTGTGTACTTTTTATGCGATGATGCGATGCCTGTATTTCCTGGAGGCGATGACGCGATGATGCGCCATATTGGCGAGAATTTACAGTATCCAGAGGTGGCTTTGGATAACTGCACTCAAGGCAAATGCGTTTTGCAATTTGTGGTTACGGAAACAGGTGATGTGGGCGAGGTGAAGGTGCTTCGCTCGGTGAGCCCTGAATGTGACGCGGAAGCCACTCGAGTGGTACGGACTCTGAAATTCACACCAGGAACAATGGATGGCGCGCCCGTGAATGTGTGGTACACGCTGCCTGTGACTTTCAAACTTGAAGCAGCGCCTGCCCCTCCTCAAGAGGTTGCAGATTCTGTGCAAGTTGGTGTAAACGAGAAAATGCCAGAGTTCCCTGGTGGCGAAGGAGCTCTGATGAATTATATAGCTACTCATTTGAGTCCTTCTAATGAGGCGATTGAAACAGCAAAAGGGAATAGGTGTGTGGTTCAATTCCTTGTTACTAAAACGGGAGACATTGGAGATGTGAGGGTTTTGCTTTCAGTTTCGCCACTTTTTGACCGGGAAGTTATTCGCATGATAAGAACTTTACCCAAGTTCACGCCGGGAATGATGAATGGCGTGACCGTGGAAGCGTGGTACACGTTGCCTATAACGATTATGATGCCACCAGACCACCGCTATACAGCTCCCGATCTTACCAAACCTCGCAATATCGACCCTGGGTTTAGCAGATAACGAAGCTGCGATTTTTTGAAAAATGATTCCAATATTGCTACCATGCCGATAATACGAATTGATTCGCTTGATTATCCTGGGGTGGAGGTGTTTGGCACCCTCACCGAAGCACAGTTGCGCAACAGGCTGGAGCCCGAAAAAGGCATTTTCATAGCCGAAAGTCCGAAGGTGATTCATGTGGCTTTGGATGCTGGCTGTGTGCCTTTGGCACTGCTGTGCGAAGAAAAGCATATCACTGGAGATGCCGCTTCGCTGATTGCTCGATGTGGCGACATACCGGTGTATACGGGAAGCCGCGAACTGTTGGCGTCGCTCACTGGCTACACGCTCACTCGCGGTGTGCTTTGTGCCATGCGCCGACCGATGCCGCGCAAAGTGGAAGATGTGTGCCGCGATGCCACCCGCATTGTGGTGATTGACGGCGTGGTCGACACCACCAATATTGGTGCGATATTCCGTAGTGCAGCGGCGCTTGGCATTGATGCCTTGCTGCTCACGCCATCGTCGTGCGACCCGCTGAATCGTCGTGCCGTGCGTGTGTCGATGGGCTCGGTTTTCCTCGTGCCCTGGACCTGGTTGGAGCGCCCTGTGTGCAGCTTGAATGAAATTGGCTTCAAAACGGCAGCTATGGCGCTGACCGACGACAATGTGAGCATTGACGACCCACAACTCACCGCCGAGCCTCGCCTTGCCATAGTGATGGGAACTGAAGGCGATGGACTGGCAAAAGCGGTGATAGCAAGCACCGATTATGTGGTGCGAATACCGATGAGCCACCATGTGGATTCGCTGAATGTGGCGGCGGCTTCGGCTGTGGCATTCTGGGAACTGCGCGACCGCACTAAATGATGAATGCGCCGATGGTGAAAAAAGCATATATGGCACGATACGCATCTCCGTTAGGAGAGATGATGATGGCTTCCGACGGCGTAGCGCTCAGGGGACTGTGGTTCTGCGGGCAGAAATATTTTGCCGCCACCTTGCCCGAAGAGCGAATTGAAAAAGTGGATTTGCCCATTTTTGCAGAGGTGCATCGATGGCTCGACATTTATTTTTCGGGCAAGGAACCAGATTTCACTCCACCGCTTGCGCCCGATGGTACCGCTTTTCGCCAGCAAGTGTGGCGCAAATTGCAAGAGATTCCCTATGGCGCATCCACCACCTATGGCGCATTGTCGTGCGCAGTGGCAGAGGCGATGGGCAAAGCGGCGATGTCGGCGCAGGCAGTCGGCGGGGCAGTGGGGCACAATCCCATCAGCATCATCATACCGTGCCACCGTGTGATAGGAGCTGACGGCTCTCTCACAGGCTATGCCGGAGGGATTGAAAGAAAATTAGCATTGTTGAAAATAGAAGGGCAAAGTTTGTCCTCAAAAAAAGTATAAAATCATGAATTGGAATTACAAACAGCCTGTTGAAATCCGTTTCGGAGCAGGCGTTATCAAGACATTGGCTGCCGAAATCAAGGCATTTGGTGGGAAAAGAGGTTTGTTGGTCACTTCTCGTTCGTTTGTCAAGAAAGGTTTGGCTGGAAAAATTGTTGACGATTCGGAAGGACTCATTGTGGCTGTATATGGCGAGGTGTCGCCAAACCCAGAAGTGAGCGAGTGCGACGCTTGCTCGGCATTGATTCGCGAACACGAGTGCGACTTCGTGGTGGCGCTCGGTGGCGGCAGTGTGATGGACTGCGCGAAAGCGGCTGCCACTTTTGGCCTGGCGAATGTGCCTTCCACCGAATTTCTTTCCACCGGCAAGGCTATTCCACAGGAGCATCTTCCCATCATTGCCGTGCCCACCACAGCTGGCACCGGTAGCGAAATTACCAGCGTTTCGGTACTTTCCGACCATGAACGAGGTGTGAAGGCACCAATGGCATCAGATGGCTTCTATCCAAAGTTGGCCATCGTTGACCCACAACTCACCCACAGTGTGCCACCATACATTACCGCTTGCACCGGCTTTGATGTGCTTTGTCACGCAGTGGAATCGTATTGGAGCATTCATCATCAGCCTGTGTGCGCCACCCTTTCGGTGCACGCAGCCCGCTTGGTGATGCAGCATCTGCTCACAGCTTTCAATGAGCCAGACAATGCCGAGGCACGAGAGAAGATGGCAGAGGCATCGGTAGTTGCAGGCTTGGCATTCGCTTTGCCAAAGACCACTTCAAGTCACGCTTGTTCGTATCCATTGACCAATTGGTTTGGCATCCCCCACGGCGAAGCATGTGCACTCACCATCTCGCACTTCATGCGCTTCAATGCCGAGAACGGCGACCCACGCACCGAAACTTTAGCCAAGGAATTGGGCTATGCCGATGCTCATGCGTTTGCCGATGCCATCGACCTGCTGAAATCGCAAACCGGCATGCGCGCCGATCTGAAGGACTTGCAACTAACCGACGCCCAATTCGATGCACTCGTCACAGCAAGCCAGCACCCCAACTTGCTCAACAATCCCGTGCCTGTGCCCGTTGAATTCCTCCGCAAGATGTATGCCGCCATGCGTTAATGCCCCGACCTCTACCCCAAAAAAAACAGAAAATTAGCTAAAGGGGTTCTTTTTAGCCATTTTTTGTTACTAATTCGGGAAGGTTCTTTTTTACTAAATTTCTTCGCGGAAGCAGATGGAAGCACTGAAAAATCGTCATAAATTTGGGCGGTTGTGTGAAAGTGGGTATCTTTGCATCAGCATCAAAGCTGAAATTGAGAGGCTGATGGAAACAGATGTCTCTCAATTGGTTGATTTCTAACACATAACATTAAAAAAAAGTTGTACATCATACGACGCATATTTCGTTGGATATTATTCGCCATCATCTTCTTCTTCGTGTCGTCCATCTCAGCGGTGGTGATACTGAAGTGGCTTCCTGTGTACTACACGCCTCTGATGTTTATCCGGGCTGTGGAACAGATTGCCGATGGGCGTTCGCCAAAAATTGAACACGAATGGGTGAGCATCAACAAAATGAGCACCAACATGCCATTGGCAGTGGTGGCAAGCGAAGATGGCCGCTTTTTGAAGCACAAAGGTTTCGACTTTGAGGAAATCTACAAAGCCCGTCTCGACGCCATGCACGGTGGAAAAGAGCGTGGTGCAAGCACCATATCGCAGCAGACCGCCAAGAATGTATTTCTCTGGCCGGGGCATAGTTGGGTACGCAAAGGTTTTGAGGCCTATTTCACAGTGCTGATTGAATTTATCTGGGGCAAAGAGCGCATCATGGAGGTGTATCTCAACTCTATTGAGATGGGCGACGGCATCTATGGCGTGAAAGCGGTGGCTAAAATTAATTTCGACAAAAATCCCGACCAACTTACCAAGAAGGATGCTGCCCTTATAGCCGTCACCCTTCCTAATCCGCTCAAGCGTGATTCTAAAAACCCGTCGGGCGAACTCCTGCGCCGCCGCAACCGCATTGTGCAAGAGATGAACTACATCAAATCCGTGCCCTTCGGCATCCCCGAAAAATAACCCAATCGACCCAACAAATCATTCAGAAAAACTCTCAAAAACCATACTCTGACGAGAAAGGCGGCACAGCAAAGCCGCCTTTCTTTATGCTTTTTTACGCATTCGTTGCAAGTTATGCATAAAAAATGGGGGTGAGAGTGCGGTAGTTTCGTGATAAATTTGTAAGTTTGTAGTTGGTTTATTGGGAAATATATGGCAGAAACAGTAAAAATGACACCACAAGAAGAAGAGATGTTGATAAATAATGCGTATCAAAATCTCTTAAATGGCTATTTATCAAGTAATCACCGCAAGAAAGTAGAGATTATAGAAAAGGCTTTCAAGTTTGCTTGTGAGGCTCACAAGGGCGTTCGCCGTCGTTCGGGCGAGCCCTACATCATGCACCCTATCACTGTGGCGCAGATTGTGAGTCAAGAAATCGGCCTCGGCTCCACTTCTATCTGTGCGGCGCTTCTTCACGATGTGGTGGAAGACACGGAATACACTACAGAGGATATCGAAGCAATGTTCGGTAAGAAGATTGCTCAAATTGTAGACGGATTGACAAAAATTTCGGGCGGTATTTTCGGCGCCCACGCATCGGCGCAGGCCGAGAATTTCCGCAAATTGCTGCTCACGATGAGCGACGATATTCGCGTGATTCTCATCAAGATGGCCGACCGCCTTCACAATATGCGCACGCTTCAGTCGATGCCCCCGGCAAAGCAATACAAGATTGCGGGCGAAACGCTCTATATCTATGCGCCTTTGGCTCACCGCCTGGGCTTGTTTGCTATCAAGACAGAGCTGGAGGACCTCAGTTTCAAATACGAACACCCCGAAGACTATCAGGCGATTGAAGAACAGATTGTGGCCAACACACCCCATAACGAACAGATTTTTGCCCGTTTCTCTGCCCCTATCAACGAGCGATTGGAAAAACTCGGGTTGAAGTTTGAGTTCAAAGCTCGCATCAAATCGCACTATTCCATCTGGAAGAAGATGGAAACCAAGCACATTCCATTCTCGCAGGTCTACGACTATTATGCAGCCCGCATCGTGTTTGAATGCGACAATGAAGCCGATGAGAAGCGCATCTGCTGGAACATCTACAGCGAAATCACCGACCTCTACCGCTTGCATCCCGACCGCCTTCGCGACTGGATTAGCGTGCCCAAAGCCAATGGCTACCGTGCATTGCACGTGACACTGATGGGTCCCGATGGCAACTGGGTAGAAGTGCAGATTCGCAGCCGCCGTATGGACGACATTGCCGAGCGCGGTTTCGCGGCTCACTGGAAATACAAAATCGGCGAGGGTGAAGAAGAAAGCGAACTTGCAGCGTGGCTTCAAACCATTGAAGACATTCTCAAAAATCCAGAGCCAAACGCTATCGACTTCCTCGACACCATCAAGCTCAATCTTTTTGCAAGCGAAATTGTGGTGTTTACCCCTAAGGGAGAATTGGTTACGCTACCTAAAGATGCTTCGGTGCTCGACTTGGCATTTACACTTCATACCGAACTTGGTACCCACTGCATTGCCGGTAAAATCAACCATAAGTTGGTGCCTATTTCACACAAACTTGCCAGTGGTGACCAGGTGGAAGTGCTCACCAGCCAATCGCAGCAGCCTAATCCGGAATGGGATAAGTTTTTGGTGACAGCAAAAGGCAAGACCCGTCTGCGCACGGCGCTCCGCCACGACCGTCGTGCTGTGATTCTGAAGGGAGAAACGATGCTGAAGCAGTTCCTTGCAGAGAACGAGGTGGAGGCTTCGAACGACAATGTCAACCGCATCGTTTCGCTTGAGCGAGTGAAGAGTCGCGACGAACTTTATCTGATGATTGGCAACAATGAGATTGCGCTCTCTCCAAGCTTGATTAAGGTGTTTAAACCCGCATCTCGTGGTCTGTTCAACCGCTTGATGAATCCATTTGGCAATCGTTCCAATTCTTCAAACGAACCTGAAGTGGTGGCTGCTGAGGGCAAAATCGACACTAAGAAAATCTATGAACTTCGCACCGTAGATGGCAAGAGCAACTATCGTATTGCAGATTGCTGCAACCCTATCCCTGGTGACACGGTTCTTGGATTTATCAACGATAAAAATGAAGTGGTGGTTCACAAAATGGATTGTGAAGAAGCCACACGCTTGAAGAGTAGCTATGGTGGCCGCATCGTGCAGACACGATGGGAAACTAAAGCGAAGAAATTCAATGTCACCCTCAGCCTTGAAGGTATTGACCGCCAGGGTATCCTTCAGGAAATTATTTATTTGATTTCTACCAACCTGTCGCTGAATATGCGACGCCTCAACATTAGTGCCGATGAAGGTGTGTTTCAAGCCGAACTTGAAGCACAGGTCGACGACACAGAAGTCGTGACCAAGCTCTGCAAGCGCTTGAAGAAGGTGAAAGGCGTGACATCGGCAGTGCGTGTGAGATAAAAATTGAATCAACTCCCGGTGCAGATGCTCTGCAGGCCGGAATAACAGATAATGTGTCAATGGACAAGAACAGCGTAAAATACAAAATGTTTGTGAATATCGGCCTCATTGTGCTGTCGATATTGTTGATTACATATTTTTTGCCCGAAACGGAACTTCAGATACCTGAGTGTTTGCGCTCTTACAGGGCCGACACGAAATGGGCTTATGAAGACTATAAGGCACCTTTTGATGTGGACCGCTTTCCCGACACAGCTTTGGCTGTGAAGAAGGCGAAAGAGGAATTTATCCCCATCTATGAACGCCTCGACGACAATAGTCAGCAGAATCGCCTCAACGCCCTCGACACTATCGTGAAGGGACATCCTGAAGTGTCGGTGGCTGAGAGAATTGCGATTGTGGAAAGAGTGAGGGATTGCTTAAGTAGGGGCATTATCGACGATAATACTCGCAAACTCAAATACATCACCGAAGACGATGAGAGAAAGGCTACGTCAAACCTCTTCACCACTGAGCAAGTGCTGAAGAAGTTGACCATTATTTGCCCACCCAACACCCCTGGCGGTAAGATTGTGAGTGAGATTGAAGCCGACGAAATTCTTGCTCCAAACCTTGCAAAGGATGAAGCGAGGAGCATGAAGCAATACAATGCCATGGTGGAATCGGCGCGCTTACCGGATGGAATCATCAAGAAAGGGACATTGATTATCCGGCGAGGAGATTTAATCACGCCAGAGTTGTCGAACACTTTAGGTCAATGCTATAGCAAAACTGTGGAGATCAACGATAGAGAGAGCAGCCACGCCTTGAGCTGGTTTGGCCAGTGTGCTTTGGTTTCGCTGATGCTGGCATCGTTCTATGTGTTTATGTACCTGTTCCGGAATCGCACATTCTCCGACTTCCGCAAAATGATATTCCTGATTGTGTTTATCACCTTGTTTATTGTGATTGTTGAAGTTCTTTCAGTGAGATTCTGGTGGCAAATCTACCTTGTGCCTTTTGCTTTGGTTCCGATTGTGATATCCACTTTCACCGATTCTCGCACAGCATTCTACAGCCATATGGTGATGGTGGTAATCTGCTCCATAGTGGCTAAAGACCGTGCAGAGTTCATCATCATGCAGTTCCTTATTGGTAACATAGCGATTGCTTCGATGCACGAGTTCTCTCGTCGTGCCCACTTGATGCGTTGTGCGTTTTTCGTGTTCTTGGGCTACTCGTTGGTGTATCTTTCCATGACAGCCATCAATAAAAACTTTGTTACCTTCTCGGAGGCTTACGACTTCTATGCCGCCGCCCCCTATAACAATTGGCACAACTTCTTGAAGTTTGCGCTCAATGCCGGTATGCTGGCATTCTCATATGTACTTATTTTCTTGGTGGAGAAGGTATTCGGATTCACCTCCACCATGACACTTGTGGAACTGTCGGACACCAACCATCCATTGCTTCGCGAAATGTCGACCCACTGTTCAGGTACTTTCCAACACTCTCTGCAAGTGTCGAACCTGGCTTGTGAGGCGGCTTCGGCTATCGGCGCAAATGTGCAGATGGTACGCGCAGGTGCACTGTTTCACGATATAGGTAAGATTGAAAACCCTGCATTCTTTACCGAAAACCAGTATGGCGTGAATCCTCACGACAGCCTCGCTCCAGTGCAGAGCGCTCAAATAGTGGTGAATCACGTGTCGGATGGTATGGCGCGTGCTGTCAAAGCGAAGTTGCCAAAGGCGATTTGCGATTTCATTGAGCAGCACCACGGGAAAGGCCGTACAAAATATTTCTACACCATGGCGTGCAAAGCCAATCCAGATGTAGAAATCGATCCTGCACCTTACACCTATCCAGGTCCAAATCCTAAGAGTAAGGAAACTGCTATTGTGATGATGGCCGATGCATGCGAGGCCGCTACTCGCAGCCTGAAGAATCCCGACGAAGCCACCATTTCGAATATGGTAGAGAAAATCATCACGAGCCAGCTCAACGACGGTTTGCTCAACGATGCACCAATCAATTTGCGTGAAATCGGTATGGTGAAGCAGTCGTTTATCAATCGCTTGCGCTCAATGTATCATCAGCGAATTGAGTATCCCGACGATATTGCGCCCCAAAAAGGAGATGATGACGACGTGGATTCGGTGAAATGATTTTTAGCATTTGTGCTAAACTTGCTTAACGCGGGCAATAATCAGCGCAATTACTTGTTATTTTAGTAGGAATATGACTTTCTCAATTATTTTGCTCATTATAGCTTCAATCTTTCTGATAGTGGCATTCGTGTTCACTGTTAAGCCTTTATGGGTGGCTGCCGTGCCGGCTTGGTGCGCCATGATGCTACTCTATTGGGCTGGCTATATCCACCCTGCCACATTGCCAGTGTGGAAAATTGCCATGTGGGCAATGGCCACGGCTATTGTGGTGGCACTGCGCCGTTATCAGCCTGAAGGAGAGCCCGACGGACGCAACACTGGCAACCTTTATATCGGCCTTGCTTCGATGGTTGGGGCGCTTCTGGGCATTGTGATGGGGCCAAATTACGTGCTTCTTGGCACGATTATTGGTGCTGTTGTGGGGCTTATGGCTTATAGCAGAACACCCCATGGGAAATGGATTAAATTTGCCAGTTCCACCTTTATTCAGTACTTTTGTGCCCGCTGTTTGCCAGCGATAGTGGCAGTGGCTATCATCGGCATCAGCGTGGAATCAATATTATTTTATATTCGCACTTGCTTTTTTTACTCAGGCATATGAAATTACACTCATTTATCATATCTGCCATTCTCATGATGGCATTTTCTCTCCAAGCTTCGGCACAGAAGAAGGAACTTATCCCGGTTGATTTCAATCGCGTGAAAAGTGTCACTTCCAATCCCGAATCACGCTTCTATTACCCAAAGTTGTTGAAGAGCTATATTTCGTTTAGCTACAATAATTTTGAGCGCGAAGATATGCGTAATCTCTACTACGGCTATATTTTCCAAGAAGACTATAACCCTTATCGTCAATCTGGCTATGCCGAGAAGGTAGAGGAGTATATCTATAAAAAGGAACTCACTCGCGAGGAGTGTGACTCATTGGAATACTATGCCAACCTCTCACTGCACGACAACATGTTCGACTTCGAGCAGTTGGAGTATTTTGCCTATGCTTTGAAGGCAAAGAAGAAGCACACGCGTTATGAAATATTCCGTAAAAACATCCGTTTGCTGCTCAACGCCATCATGACCAGTGGCGATGGCACGAAAGAGCATCCATGGGTGGTGATTTGCCCTATGCACGAATATGATATCGTGAATTTCTTGGGATTCAAGGCTGTGGACCATGAGGAAGTTGAAGACGGTATCGATTACGTGAAAGTGGAGAAACGCGACGACAGTAAAGCTGAAGGCTTTTATTTCGACGTGAAGAAAATGCTTGAAGAGGGGCGCCGAAAAGGCTACGAATAATACGAAGAATTCAGAATGAACACTATTGATAAAGTGCGCAATCTACGCATTAGCGACTATAACTATCCATTACCCGACCAACGAATTGCTAAACATCCACTTGCCGACCGCGAGCAGTGCAAACTATTGCACTACAATGTGGGGGGCGAAATCAGTGAAGGCCATTTCTACGATGTGCCTGGTCTGCTTCCCGAAAAGGCGATGCTGGTCTACAACAACACTCGCGTGATTAATGCGCGTTTGCGTTTTCGCAAGGCTACAGGCTCTACAATTGAGATTTTCTGTCTCGAACCAGTGGCTCCTGCCGACTATCAACTCATCTTCCAAACCACACAGTCGTGCACTTGGCTTTGCCTGGTGGGCAACAGCAAGCGCTGGAAGCAAGGTCCGCTCTCTCAGCAACTGGAAGTGGAAGGAAAGACCGTGACGGTGGAAGCCAATCGAGGCGAGCGTCGTGGCAATTCTTTTGAAATTGAGTTTACCTGGAACGGCGACGTCACTTTCGCCTCTATCCTTGAAGCCATTGGCGAAATTCCAATTCCTCCATATCTGAATCGTGGCACTGAGGCCTCCGATTCTGCCGACTATCAAACGGTATATAGCCATATTGATGGCAGTGTGGCTGCCCCAACAGCGGGTCTCCACTTCACCGACGAAGTGCTTGCCGAGTGCGACAAGCGTGGCATCATTCGCCGCGAACTCACGCTCCATGTGGGTGCCGGCACATTCCAGCCAGTGAAGAGCGAGAGCATCGGTGAGCACGAAATGCACCACGAGTTCATTTCCGTTCAGCGCAGCTTGCTCATGGATTTGATTAATGCCGATGGTCCTGTGGTGGCAGTGGGCACGACAAGTGTGCGCACTCTCGAAAGCCTGTACTATGTGGGACAAGTTTTGGAGGAAAACCCTGATGCCGACGAGGAAATGCTCACCGTGAAGCAGTGGATGCCTTATAGCACACCTTGCGAAATCACCACCAAGAAGGCATTGCAAAACATCGTCGACTACCTCGACCGCCACAATGCAGACGCATATATGGGTAGCACCCAACTGATGATTGCTCCAGGATTCCAATATCGTATCATCAGTGGCATGATTACCAACTTCCACCAGCCACAAAGCACACTGCTGCTCTTGGTGTCGGCATTTGTGGGCGAAAACAATTGGCGCATGCTCTACGACTACGCCCTCGACCACGATTTCCGATTCCTCAGCTACGGCGACGCCTGCCTATTCCTGAAATAAAAATACGCACCATTTTGTATCTTCACAACGATTCGGTGGAAATGTAGATCAAAAAGCACAGCCGTTTCCTGATGGCTTTCAGCCCATCTTGCCTGTAGAGATGCAACTATACCCAAAGCAAGCTTTGGCTCTATTTGCGTCTCCACAGACAATGTCGGGTAGCCCGACATATCAGGAAACGGCTGTGACAAAAAGTGCTCTGCAACAAAAAGAGCCTACGGCTACAAA
>JAUNNJ010000078.1 GCA_030531495.1 Bacteroidales bacterium | reverse complement strand
GGTTAGAGGTTAGAGGTTTGCTCGCCATTGCCTTGCACAACAGCGCGGTAGGGACATGCCTTTGGCATGTTTAGGCAGCCCCGACACAAAGAAATAAAGAAAAAGAAACTGTGCCATAATACCGATATTATGACACAGCCCTTTTTGCTTGTCCTGTAAAAAGACAGGAAATATCTTTAGCGTTTCACACGCACAGCCCGGACGCTCTGCCCGGAGAAATTGTTGTCGTAGTCCCAATCAATGCTACTCGAAAGGAAGCTCAGGTAGTAAGCGCTAAAGCTGTAGCTAGTGCTGAGCGAACTTGACCAATAGCCACCGTAGGAACCCTCGCGGTAGAGGCGCGTGTCGTAGCGGTAGCCAGCGGCAGGAAGGAAAATGCTGTTACCGTTGCTCTTGCTCGTTATCTTGCGGCCTTTGACACCGTTCACTGTCACCAACTCGGTGGTGGTGTAGTTGCTATTACACAGGTCCTCTATCTCCTTCTTTGTGGGCATGCGCCAGCCTGCGCCCCAGTTGGCGGTCGCAGCGTCATCTTCGGGAAGTAGCTCGGTGAGGTTCTTGTAGGTCACGCCGTCAACAGTGGTGCCAACGTAGGTGTCACCATCGTACCAGCAGCCGCTCTTATCGCCGTCGGCTGTGGTGTATTTGGTTACGTACTCCCAACCGCTCTGACCGGGAGTCATCCACTTGTAGTTGGACCAACTAAACGAGTGGGGCTCGTCTTTAGCATAGCCCACGGTCTCGCCCCATGCGAAATACAGGCCAAAGTCCTCTGGTTTTTCAGCTCCCACATTGCATGTAGCCCACAACACTCCTCCAGGCAAACCGAGGTCGACATACTTATGGGTATCTTGCACGTCGCCGCTCAGAATGATGTTGGAGAGGGCGGTAACGTCGCTCACGTTTATGATTCCGTCGCCGCTGATATCGCAGCGTTCGCTGGGATGGGAGGCAGTGCCAAGAATCTGATTGATGAGGGCGGTGACATCACTCACATTCACTATGCCGTTGCCGTCCACATCGCCTCTCAATGCAGCATTGGCATTCATACAGCACCCTATAGTCAAAATCTATAATAGTTTCTTCATATGCTAATTGTTATTATAGGATTAATAGAGTTTGACTGTTCTTTTTTAAAAAAAGCGACGTATATATGGCATAAGAAATTTATTGAATAAAATTCAAACAGTTTCTTACTTCACAAGTACTTTTTTGCCATTGATGATGTTCACGCCTGGCTGTGGTTCCTTGAGCAATCGGCCGTTAAGGTCATAGCATGTTTGTGTAGCAGGAGTGCTGATGTGAAGGTCGTTCACGTCTGACCTTTCTGGGTTGACATCCACCTTGATAAATGGACAGTATTGGCCGCAGTAGAGGCGTAGTGTCTGTGGCACACCTGTATACCTAAAAGAGAAAGAGCCATCGCACTTGTCGTTGATGATGTCGGCAATCTTTGTGCCTTCACCATCAGTGAGGTAGGCATAATAACCGTTCTGATAGTTGCAGCCACCGACGGTGATTTCTACTTCGGTATCAACTGCGAACTCAATAGCATACCAGCACCAGCCGTGATTGTCCTGATGATAATATGTTTTGTGATCAGGATTATATGTAATCTGCTTGACACCAGTTGGCAGTACTGGAGTTGCTGTCAAAAGGCTGATTTCAAAATCTTGGATTTGAGCCCAAGAAAAAGACGTTCCCATCACTAACAGGAAGGTCAATAATGCACCGATTCTCTTCTTCATAATTATTCAAAAAGTATTTTATATAGTTATTTATTAATGTATTACAAGTGCAAATATACAACTTTTTTTTCAACGCACAAATATAATATAGAAAATCAGAAATTAGAGGTTTGAGGTTAGATTTATGGTGCAAAAGCGTGCTTTCGGTGACATCAGATGCCACCGACGCCCCCTGCCGTTGTGCTACTAATCGTTCTTCTATTTGGTCTTTTCAAGTACGATTTTCTTGGAGGCTTTTCCTGTGCGAGCAGTGAGGGTCATCTTGCCTTCAACCACAGTGGCGGTGTCGGATACATTAGCGGTGTCGGTGAGCAGAATCGACTTGAAGTCGAGTCCGAGGAATTTCCAACCGGTGTAATGGAGTTTGGGAGCGTTGGCAATCGACGCCTTTCCGCCTTGTGCAATGCTTAGCGATACAGCCACGCTATCGTCGGTGGTCCAGGTGGCGAGATAGCGTTCGCAAGCCTTCTCGTAGGCTTCAGTCACATCGGTGATGGCATGGAGAATGTATTCACCCGATTCCTGACGCGATATTTTGGCTATCACCACTTTGCCGGCAGTGAATCCTGCGGGCTTTTCGTCGTCGTCATTCTTCTTCATTTGGGGTTTGAGCGCATCAGGAAGAATCACGCTGATGGTGTCGGGATAGTCGTTCTGAAATTTCAGCAGCAGCTGGAGGCGGTCGGCAGTGGATGCCGCGCCAATCACCGCCACAAGTGAGTCCGGGCCCGACTTAAGCACGATAGTGTCGGGCTGGTCAGCTTTCACATTATTGATAATTTTTCCCTCGCACGACCAAAGCGCAGCCACCAGCGCGAAAGCGAAAAAATATAATATCTTCTTCATTTCTTTTCGAGAATAAAAGTGGATGATGTCAAAAAAAGTTCCTCAAAATTACAGCATTTTTCCCTAATTGGGCCATCATTTACACAGAAAAACAGCTCCATTTCGTACAATTTTAGGGATTTTTGTTCGCTTCAGTAAAAAAACGCACATTTTGTGCATTCAAACTTGCAGTTTTCAAAATTTAAAACGAAATTCACATATTAAATGGAAACATTCCTGGTCAACGCAATTAGAGAATGAAACATTTATGGCGCAACTGCTCCTTACTTATCATCAGAAATTACTAAAAAAAAACAAACAATAAAAATGAATTGTTCAAGATTCCTAACACTACTTTCAATTGCCGGTGTGCTCTTAGCCACATCGTGCGGAAAAGAAGAAAGCCAAAAGGCACCAACCGTAAAATTTGAGACAAAAGTTCTCCATCCTGAAGACAGGACCTACGACATCACTTTGCCTGCCACTCTCTCTGGCCAACACGAAGTGAAGGTGTATTCTCAAGTGAGCGGTGTGATCACCTCTGTGAGAGTGAACAACGGCGACCTCGTGCAACGTGGCCAAGTGCTCTACGTCATCGACCAAACGCCATTCAAATTGGCTGTGCAAACTGCCAAAGCAAATCTCAGCGTGGCTCAAGCACAACAGCAAACGGCGAAGTTGCAATTCAACTCCACCTCAAATCTGGCAGCGAAGAAGATTGTGAGCGACTTCGTGCTCTCTGAAGCACGCAACGCCTACAACGCAGCCACCGCTGCAGTGGAGCAAGCTCGCGCACAAGTGGCTATTGCCGAAACCGACCTTTCGCACTGCACCATCACTGCACCATGCTCTGGGCTGGTGACCACCAACAACTTCACCGAGGGTTCGATGGCTACAGTGGGCAATCCAGAACAACTCTGCACCGTGAGCGAAAACCAGGATATGGAAGCAAAATTCTCTATCAACGAATCAGACATGCTTGAGATGATTAAGGAATTCAACCTTAAGCCATCAGCCAATGGCCTGGTAAGCGGCGACGGTCTGCCTTTGAGTGCTAAATTGCCACAACTGCAGCTGAAGCTTAAAGATGGCACCATCTATAGCGAACGAGGCTCATTCGCATTCATCAGCGGTAGCATCGACCGCGCCACCGGTACGGCTCAGTGCATCGCAAAATTCAAGAATCCAAAAGGGCTATTGCGAAGCGGCCTCTCTGCCAACATCATCTTCCCATTTGCCGCGAATCAGGTGATTTGTATTCCACAGACGGCAGCCGTTCGCCTACAGGACAAGTACACCGTCTATGTTGTGGGCAAAGACGGCAAGGTGCAAGGCGTGCTCTGCGAAGTGATTCCTTCTAACGACGGCAAGGAATATTTCGTGGTTAGCGGTCTGAAGAACGGCGACGAAGTGGTAGTGAACGGCGCCCGCAAATTGAAAAACGGAGACAAAATCAGATAATCGGGAGGCTGCATATGCTTAAGAAAGAAAATTTCTTTGTAAAGAACTGGGTTGCGGCACTCTCCATCACCGTACTCACCCTTCTCATCGGTGTGGTGGGCTTGCAGACATTGTCGGTTGAGCAATATCCCGACATCGCCCCTCCAACTATCTCCATTTCCGCCACCTATTCGGGTGCCGACGCCAAGGCGGTAATGAATTCAGTAATCATGCCACTGGAATCGGCAGTGAACGGTGTGGAAGACATGCTTTACATGACTGCCACCGCCAACTCCGACGGCTCGGCATCAATCGATATCTATTTCAAGCAAGGCACTGATGCCGACAAGGCGTGTGTAAATGTGCAGAATCGTGTGAATCAGGCGCAGGGTCTGCTTCCTGCGCCAGTGCTGAAAACGGGTGTGACCGTTATCAAAAACCAGAACAGTATTCTTCAAATTGCCGCTTTGACAAGCAGCGACGACAAGTTTGACTATCAATTTGTTTCCAACTATCTCGACATCAACGTACTGCCACGCATCAAGCGTATCAAGGGCGTTGGTAAGGCCTTGCTCTTGGGTAACACCTACGGCATGCGCATCTGGATGAAACCCGACGTGATGGCCAACTACGGCATTTCTACAGAAGAAGTGGTGGCGGCTGTCAACGAGCAGAACAGCGTGAGCCCTGTAGGTAGCATTGAAAACAAGACCTACCGATTCGACATCGAATACAAAGGCTTGCTCGATGAAGTGCCCGACTTTGAAAACATCATCGTGCACTCCAATGCCGACGGTAGCGTGGTGCGCCTTGCCGACATCGCGAGAGTGGAACTCGGTACCAACTCCTACAGTTTCCGCTCCACTTTCGAAGGTCATCCTGGCGTGCTTTTCGTCATCAACCAAGCACCTGGCGCAAATGCCACACAGGTGAACGACGAGATTGCGAAAGTGCTCGACGAAATGTCGGGACAATTACCTGCAGGCATGGAATTCAAGGTGCTTGAAACATCCAACGACTTCCTCCATGCCTCCATGCACAATGTGATTGAAACCCTCGTCATTGCCATTATTCTTGTGATTTTGGTGGTGTACTTGTTCTTGCAGAATTTCAAGGCCACCATCATTCCAAGTATCTCCATCATTGTGTCGCTGATTGGCACATTCGCCATTGTGAAGATGGCGGGATTCTCGCTCAACTTGCTCACCCTCTTCGCATTGGTGCTTGCCATCGGTACGGTGGTCGATGATGCCATTGTGGTGGTGGAAGCCGTGATGGCGAAATTTGAGCAAGGCTATACCGATGCCCGAGAAGCCACCACCGATGCGATGGATGAAGTTCGCACAGCAGTGGTGTCGTGTACGCTCGTGTTTATGGCTGTGTTCATTCCTGTCACATTCATGCCTGGCACATCCGGCACCTTCTTCACTCAGTTTGGTATCACAATGGCTGCAGCGGTGGGCTTGTCGATGGTCAACGCCCTCACCCTCTGCCCTGCCCTTTGTGCCATCATGATGCGTCCCGACAACGAAAACGCGAAGAAGAGTTTCAGTTACCGAATCAAGAAAGCCTACGACACCTGCTACAACGCTCTGCTTAGCAAATACATGAAGGCGGTGAACAAATTCATCAAGAAATCACGCTATGCGTGGATTTTGCTGATTATCTTCTCCGCAGGCCTGTTCTGGCTGATGACACATTCTCGCCAAGACTTAGTACCACAAGAAGACCAGGGCTTCTTGATGGTGGATATGCAATTGGCACCGGGCTCCAACCTCGGCAAAACAGAGGAAAGCGCGAAGAAGCTGGAAGATTTCATCAAAACCATCGACGATGTGGAAGGATATAGCCGCATTGCCGGTTACTCGCTCCAGAATGGTAGCGCAGGCACCAACACCGGTACCATCTTCATTCGCTTGAAGAATTGGGAAGAACGTTCATTCTATAGCATCGCCAAAGTGCAGCAACAAATTGCTGAATGGGCAGCACTCAATCTGCCGGAAGCCGACATCAATGCATTCCAGATGCCACAGATTCCTGGCTACGGCGTAGGTTCGCTCGTCGACATCAAGCTTCAAGACCGCTCTGGTGGCGACCAGCAGCAATTCGTCGACCTTTGCCAGCAATTCATCCTCAAGATGAACGAACGCCCCGAAGTGATGGCTGCGATGACCTCGTACTCCAACAACTATCCAAAATACGAACTCAAGGTGGATGTGGCCGAATGTAAGCGCGCTGGAACATCGCCTTCTGAAGTGCTCAGCACCATTGGCAACAACTTTGCCGGCTCCTACATTTCAAGTTACATCAAATTCGGAAAAGTTTACCAAGTGCTGATTCAAGCCGACAACGAATATCGCCAACAGGCACAAAACCTCAACAATATCAGTATGCCTATCAATGGTCAGATGGTACCAGTATCGCGATTCGTGACGCTCAAAGAAAAATTTGGCACATCATCAGAAAGCCACTTCAACCTCTACTCTTGCTTCCCAATGCTGGCTATGCCTGCCGAGGGCTATGCCAACGCCGATGTACGCAAGGCGGTGAAAGAAGTGGCAGAGGAAGTGTTTCCTGATGGTTATGGCTATGAATATGGCGGCATGTCGCGTGAAGAGGATGAAAGTGCTGGTTCGAACATGACACTCGTCATCTATTGCATCTGTATTTTGCTCATCTACCTCATTATGGGCTGCCTATACAACAGTCTGTTCATCCCGTTCGCCGTATTGCTCTCCATCCCATTTGGTTTGTTCGGTTCATTCCTCATTATCAAACCGATGGAAGGCATGGGCATTGGCGTGAACATCTATGTGCAAACCGGTGTGATTATGCTCATTGGTCTGCTTGCGAAAACGGCCATTCTGATTACCGAATTTGCCGTTCAACGCCACCACGAGGGCTTGTCGATTTTCGACGCCGCACTCCAGGCTGCAAAAGACCGCTTGCGTCCTATCTTGATGACTGTGGCATGTATGGTAATCGGTATGATTCCGCTGGTAATTGAAGGCGGCGCAGGTGCTGTGGGCAACAAATCGCTCGCGCTCACCGTTGTTGGCGGTATGACCGTCGGTACCATCGCATTGGTATTTGTGGTGCCCGCATTCTATATCGTGTTCCAAAGCATTCACGACAAGTTTGAACGTAAGCAAAACGCTCCTGCAGCTGTCGAGCCCACAGTAGAGGATGAAGAGCCTGTGGTTGAAACTGCAGTTGCAAAGCCTGCCGAAGTGAGTGAAGAAATCGAAGAACAAGAAGAAACTGAACCTGAGGCAGAAGCATCAGAAGACGAAGAAACCCCTGAAACAGAACAACAAAAAGACGAAGAAGAATGAAACAATTAGTATATATCGCATTGGGCGTGATGCTCTTCAGCAGTTGTGGACTTCACAAGGAATACACCGAGAAAGTGGAAATCGACAAAAACCTGTTTGGCGATTCTGTGCAAATCGACACTGTCGACACCGCCAACATTGCGTCCATTCCATGGAAGGAATTCTACACCGACCCTAAACTGCAAGCACTCATCTCCCATGCTCTCGACAATAACCAAAACCTTGCCATTTCGCTCAAGAATATCGACAAGGCACAGGCGTCGCTCACTGCATCGCGAATGGCCTACTTGCCAACATTCGCCTTCACGCCATCTGCCGGTGTGAGCAAAGTGGGCGACAATCGCTTGCACAATTACACGATGCCTATCACTGCACAATGGGAAACCGATATCTTTGGCACAATTACCAACAGAAAGCACCAGGCCGAAATTGCCGTGCAACAAGCCTACGACGAATACAAGGCGGTGAAAACGGCTCTCATTTCCAACATTGCATCGGCATACTACGACTTGATTATGCTCGACCGCCAACTCGAAATTTCGCGCGAAACCATCAAGATTTGGGAGAATGGGCTTAACATGATGAATTCGCTCTACGAATCAGGTCACTACTACAGCCCTGCCATCGCCCAACAAGAGGCTTCGATTGAAGGATTGAAAATCAATGTTGTGAATCTGGAAGACGATGTTCGCAAAACGGAGAATGCCCTTTGTCTGCTCCTCGGCGACACGCCTCACGCTATCGAACGTGGCGAATTCGCCCAATTTGAAATGCCTGAAATCGTGAAAATCGGTGTACCAGCACAGTTGCTCCAAAACCGTCCCGATGTTCACTCGGCAGAGCGTGCCATAGCCATGGCATTCTATGGCGTTCAGGAAGCCAAAGGCGAATTCTATCCACACCTCACTTTCAGCGGCTCGCTCGGATGGGGCAAGGAAGCTGCAAATCCAGGCAGTTTCTTGATGAATTTCGTGTCGTCGATTTTCCAACCACTCTTCCAAGGTGGAAAACTCAAGGCAAATCTCAAAATCAGCGAAACGCAACTTGAGCAAGCAAAACTCGGCTTTACCCAAGCTCTGCTCAACGCTGGCAACGATGTGGTGACAGCCCTCCAAGACTGCCAAGCATCGGAGAAGAAAAGTACCCACATCAAACGCCAACTTGAATGCTACGAGAAGGCTTACAACGACACTAAGGAACTGATGAAACAAGGAAAAGCCAACTATCTTGAAGTGATTCGCTCGCAAGAATCGCTCCTCTACGGCCAATTCCTCGAGGTGGAGAACCGCACCAACGCCATCACTTCCCTCATCTCGCTCTACACAGCTCTCGGAGGCGGCAAATAACCAACAGAAAATATCCATCGATTACATCTGAAATAGACAAAAACACATTTTCGATTAATGTTTACACTTGTGTAACGCTTTTCACAAGCCTAATCGCAATACCAATTAAAAAGTAAGGGGCTGTGTCATAACAGAAATTTTATGGCACAGCTTCTACTTTATCCAGCTTCCAAAAAGAATAATTTATTCATGGCCCGGCGGATTCCTAAAACATGTAGCGGACTGATGCGGATGACCTTGGGCGTTGCTGCACCCACTAACTTTTTGCCGTAACACCCTGGTCGCCGCTGACAACATTTCCACCGCAAAGTTACGGCACCGCTCTGCGCCCAAGGACATGCAAGTTTCCATGGAAATCTCCACACTGCGGTAGTATTTCCATGAAAATCCTTGTTCTCACTTCGCTCTGAGTGCCAGTTTACAATGCAGTGTAAAGTTTAGCACGGCTAAACAGGTATTTAACAATCAAAAAGTTACAATTATGAGTACAAGCAATCTTCCCAACATCAGCATCTGCGAATCCGCACAGGCCATCACCTCAATGCTCGCGGACAAGGTTTACCGAATCTTTGACTGCATCAATAAAGCCGGTTTTGATAATTCAGAGTGGGGTCTGGTCGAATACGTCGATACAGTGAACTACTTCGGCAGCAAGGAACATGAGAATCTTAACGGCAAGTTTGTCTATATCTGGGCTGCTCCCGAGGACTTTGACTATCTGCCCGAACTGAATGCAATCGCCCCTGATTACATCCTTCACACCGATGACGAGAGCGAGATCCGCCTGTACGAGATTGACTGATGTCACTTGCCATCAACACAAAAGCCGGCTCATCGAGTCGGCTTTTTGTTTGGAATTATTTAATAATAACCCATTGGCCAGTTTTGCGCCCCCCAATTCGAGATATAATCCCCTTTTTTTGCATAACTTGCAAGTCTCGCTTTATAGTAGCATCTGACACCAGGAGCTTTTGGGTCAATTCTTTTCTTGAAACATTTGGGTTTTGCTCTATTATGTTTAATATATTTAGTTGTCTATCTGTTAATTCCGCGTGTGCGACTTTTGGGTCATTTATTGGGTCATTTATTGGGTCACTTTGACCTTTTATTGCCGAGTTCCTTTCAAAAGTCACACGAACACCACCTTGTATTGCTTCAAAAGTCGGATTGTTAATTTTTGCGTTCTTAAAGCCTGAACAAATCTTCTCAATACCTCGTCCCCATGACTCAATGAATCCCGCAGCAAGGAATACTCCTGCAATGCTCAGGTTGCGTGGATACGATGAGTGTTTCTGCATGAGTTTTTCAGCTGTTAGTGTGTCAGGAAGTTCGCCATTATTCCACAACTCAATATGGTCGTTATAAACCCTCATTTGAATAGGCACTCCGCTATATTGTTTGTGGATAATTGCGTTGTAAATAATTTCTCGTAAAGCTTCCTCGGGTATTTCGAGGTCTTCGATTCGCTGCATACCAACATAACGAATGGGGTTGCGGAAATACTTAGTACGCAAGGCCCAAATCACTTTGTCTGCCATTTGAAGAATGTTTCCCTCTATGATGTCTTGGAAGATGAGGTCAGTATCATCGGCACCGAAACTACCTATCTTAAATTGAACGCCAGGGAAATAATACTGTGGGTCTTTGGCACAATATGAGTTTTTTAGTGGTTGATGAATGGCGAGTCCTATACTTGCTGTTTATTAACGTAAGTTCGACGAAAATAATCAGAAGATTGTGAGTTGTTTATCCTCAACTCGCTCTAAATCCAGCATTGGTTTCTTCGGGAAAAAGCAGTAGGCGGCAATACCTGCCATAAGGTTGTTGACGAAGTTGTGGAATGATCTGTGCCTTGAGTGTTCTACTTGAGCGATGTTCTTGAGTTCATCGTTTATGGCCTCGATTATCGACCGCTTGCGCATCTCGGCATCGGTGCATATATGGTTGAGGTAATAATGCTTCAGGCACCTGTAGCCTGATTTGTGGAACAGGATCAGAATGGTCATGACCTCCGAGTCGCACATCCTGGGGGCACGGTAATATTTGCGTTTGCCTGGATTTGGAGTCTCAAGTGAATTTTTTTTGAGGAACTCATCAATATTTTGGCTGAATTCATCGCACATTACGATAATTTCAGTAATTTTGTCATCAATGAACATAGTGGATTTTTTTTGTTTTTGATTTTTTGCGTTACTAAATAAAAAAACCACTAGTATTCAAATAATTAAGCGATTAAATTCGTCGAACTGACGTTAATATGAAAAAGATTCTCTTCCTATTGATGCTTTGCCTCGCAAGCACCGGCATGTTAGCCGAAAACGAAATCCATAATCCACAACCCACCACCCAATTATGGTATTCTTCCCCAGCAACATGCTGGCTTGAAGCTATGCCCCTTGGTAACTCGCACCTCGGAGCCATGGAGTTTGGAGGCACTGAGTGGGAAGAACTTCAGTTGAACGAAGAGACATTCTGGTCTGGCAGTCCCCACAGCAATAACAGCGACCGCTCGCTCTCGCGCCTCGATGAAGTGCGCAAACTCATCTTCAGTGGACAGGAAGAGAAGGCAGCAGACATCATCGACAAAGACTTCATCGTGGGACCTCACGGTATGCGCTACCTCACCCTCGGCAGCATGAAACTCCATTTCGAAGGCCATCAGTCAGCCACCGGCTACTACCGCGACCTTGACATAGCCACCGCTACCGCCACCACCACCTACAAGGTGGGTGATGTCACATACACCCGCACCACCTTCGCCTCGCTCACCGATGGCGTCATCGTAATGAACATCAAGGCAGACAAGCCAGGTGCCCTCCAGTTCTCTGTTGGCTATGACTGTCCTCTGAAGAACACCATCATTGCCAAGAAAAACCAGCTCATCGCCACCATACAGAACGTGGAACAGGAAGGCATTCCAGCCGGACTCACCGCAAATACCATCATACAGGTAGAGACCGATGGTAAACTCCTCACAGGCGATAACACCCTCTCTGTCGCAACATCTTCCGAGACAACAATCTACATCAGCGCCGCAACCAACTACGTGAACTATAAGGACGTGAGCGCTGACCCTAAGAAGAAGGCACAGGCATACCTCACCGCCCTGAAGAAAACCCTCAAGACACCGTCGGCATACGAGACACTCCTCTCGCGTCACACGGAAGCATACAAGAAACAGTTCGACCGCGTGCGCCTCACCCTCCCCGAGTCAAATACATCACTCAAGGAAACCCCACAGCGCGTGGCAGACTTCGCAAAAGACGGCACCGACCAGGCACTCCGTGCCACCCAGATTGTTGACCCTGCAAACAAAGCCTTTGCCGATAGCCTCGCCCATGCCATCAGCATGATACCACCAATGCAGGTGGGACGCCACAACCAATTGCAGGAGTGGCTCCAAGACGCCGATGACCCACGCGATGACCACCGCCACATCTCCCAACTCTACGGACTATACCCCAGCAACCAAGTGTCGCCATACAGCCACCCTGAACTCTTCCAGGCAGCACGCAACACCCTCCTCCAGCGTGGCGATATGGCAACAGGATGGAGCCTCGGATGGAAGACTAACTTCTGGGCACGCATGCTCGACGGCAACCACGCCTACACCATCATCTCAAATATGCTACACCTCCTCCCCAATGAAGGACAGGAAAGCCAGCACCCCGACGGCCGCACCTTCCCTAACCTCTTCGATGCCCATCCGCCATTCCAGATTGACGGCAACTTCGGTGTCTGCGCCGGCATAGCCGAGATGCTCATGCAAAGCCACGATGGTGCCCTCCATATCCTTCCTGCCCTCCCCGACGCATGGAAGAACGGCGAGATACGCGGCATCCTCGCCCGTGGCGGCTTCGTCATTGACACGATGCAGTGGAAAGCCAACCAACTCGAGACAGTCACCATCACCTCACGCCTCGGCGGCAACCTGCGCCTCCGTTCATACACGCCACTGACCACAACCCACGGCAACACACTCACCCCCGTCAGCAAGGGCAGCAACAATCCAAACCCATTCTATTCCACCGCCGACATTAAGACCCCTCTCATAAGTAAGGAGATAACCCCTCAGCTTCCCCTCCTCTACCACGTGTATGAGTATGACATCAACACCAAGCCAGGAGATACTATCACTTTCGTAAGGAAGTAGGAGAGCGGAGAATGAATTCTTCACTTACCACCCATAACCCATAATTCCAATCATCCATGTTAGTAAAAGCATATAGCGCAGCAGTTAATGGCAATGAAGGTCACGCGTGGATAGCTGATGGCTTCATGAGGGTTAAAACTG
>JAUNNJ010000077.1 GCA_030531495.1 Bacteroidales bacterium | reverse complement strand
GGGCGTACAAACTTCTTCTTGGTCGCATTGAAATAGTAGCCCACGTTGGCCGTGTATACATTGGCATTAACGCCGGTAATGCCCTTGAGCATGTTGCTGCTGCCCATTGCCGCAGGATTGCCTGCCGGACGCTGGAGTTTGTACATCGTATTGCTGTCCACGCCGGTGAGCAGCACGCCCTCGCCCATCGCTGTGGCCGATATGGGCTTGGTGTATACCTTCTGCTCGCCATAACTGGTGACATAGCGTGCGCTCATGCCCGATGCGTTCCAGTCCACGGGGTGGAGCACACTCGCTACCATGTTCTCGGTACCACCCATGATGTAGCCGTTGAGTTGGTCGATAGGTTCCTTGGTGCTTCCATAGAGTTTCGCCCAGTTCTTCACATTGTTGCGGAAACTGTAGAGCAATGTCCACTTCACATAGCAGGTGAAGTCGCTCGCGTTGCCGCCATAGAAAGAGGTGCCATACGAGAATGTGCCACTGGGTGGCATCAGAGTGAGGTCTTTGAGTTTTGTGCACGAAGCAAATGCATATTTGCCGATGCTGCTCACCGATGAAGGTACGGTGAATGAAGTGATTTGCGAACCGGCAAAAGCATAAGCGCCGATAGTGGTCAGTTTCTCCATCTTTGCGATATCGACCACTGCGATGTTGTTCATGCACAGTGCGCTGTCGCCAAATGCGGTCATCAGATATTTCTTACCGCTGTTGTAGATGATATTGGTTTCGTCGTTGAGTGCGCGATAGGTGGTTTCACCTGCCCCCAGGAAGGGGTTGAACACGTATTTGGCACTGCCGTCGTAGGTCACGCCATTCACGGTTACAGGAGAGTTGCTGGTAACGGTGATAAGGTATTTAGCCTCACTGGGCCATACACCCTCGCGAGTAAAGTCACTTGCACCGGCATAAACCTTGCATGAGCCAAAGAGGCTGTTGGTCTTGAAGGCAGTAAGTTTCTCTACAGGAACATAGATACTGAGAGTTGACGGTGCGCCGCTCAGGTCCCAGTTGCTATAGTTGGCAATCCATCCGGCATTGATGTGCAGTTCTTTGAGTTTTGAACTGTTCTTGAACGCGGTTGCGCTCATGCTGTTGACCGATGAGGGAATGAGGATGCGGTTAAAGTTGTTGTCGGCAAACGCATTAGCATTAATCTGATTGAGGCCGTAAGGCAGTATCAGGTCGCCCTTGAGCGGGTTGCCGGCAAATGCGTTAGAGCCGATGAATTTCACGTTGGGCCCATGTGTACAGAGTCAACCGAAGCCGCATAGAATGCCTTATCCATGATAGTATCCACGTTTTCGCCCACATAGAATGCGCAGCAACGTTGGGTAGAGTAGCCGGCATCGTTGTCGGTAAACAGTACCTCGTTACCAACGCTTGTAACAAGATATTTGCGGGTGTTGTGTTCAATTTCTCCGCCCATGATTACAGCAAACGCACTGGCGTAGTAACGGCGAACGCTCTCAAGCCTTGCCTTGCCATAGTACTTCACGCCGTCCTTAACAAACTCGGTGCGGTCGAAAATAGTATAATAGCAGGGGAATGAGGTCATGTAGGTATCATACTTGTTGATGGGGCGAACCGAGCCGTACTGGCAGTCGTAAGAACCTGTTCTGATGATGGGGAATTTTTTCCACTGTGCAGTAGCTTTATAGTCGTCACCCTTGCCATAAGGAACTTTCAGGAGACGTAACTCTGTGTTATAGAACACATCACTGCCCATGTTGATACCCGCAACGTTCTCGATGTTGCAAATCACCTTAGAGATGTATTTACATCCCATGAAGGCCATGTTTCCAATGGTGCGCACGGTGTTGGGGATAATCACCTCGGCGAGCGTCTGGCTGCCCTCAAAGGCATGGCTGCCAATGGTCTCAGTGCCCACGGGGAGCCGGATAATCTTGGCCTTGGTGTTCTTGAACGCGTTGTCATTAACGGTTTTCAGCGATGGCGGGAACTTGTAGATATCATAAGAATAATAGTTGGTAGAACCCGTGTATTGCTTGCCCTCGGGACAACGATACAGGATAGTATTCTGGTTGTTGTACAGGATACCGTCGTAAGAGTGATAGTAGTTGTTGCTCAATGCCACGTCGATCTTAGTCATTGCGGTACAGTCGTCCACAAAGTTTGCACCGATCGATGAGGTTGAGTAAGGGATGGTAATCTCAGTAAGTTTAACGCATCCCTTGAATGCCAAACCGCCTATTGAGGTTACACCGTCGTTAAGTTTCACCGAAGCAAGAGCAGTACATCCGGCAAAGGCATATCCGTCAATGCTTGCCTGGGTGGTGACACTGGAAAGGTTGGTGCAACCATAGAATGCCATCATGCCGATAGAGGTGAGGTTCGATGCGCTGGAGGTATTCACTGTCTTGATTCTGGTCAACTCCTTGAATGCGTTAGCCGCAATTGAGGTAATCTTGTAAGTGAGTCCGCCATAAGTCACTGTGGAACCCGGATTGACTGCGATGTTCACCTCGCCGTTGCCCAGCGCGCTGAGGCCCGCCAAGGTCACCTCGCCCTGAGTTGATGAAGTTGCATTCTTGATTACGGTGTATTTGAAGATATCCACTTCAAACGAAGTCACTGCAGCCGATGCCACAAAGGAAATCGTCAGTGCAAATAACAGAAACGAAATCTTTTTCATATATATTTAGTTTTTTCAATGTTACTATTTTCCAACATTAAGCATATCATCCCCGCCAGCATTTGTCGCCCGCCATATAGCCTCAAACATAAAAAACAGGCACATATCCCGACAGATACGACAAAAATACAAATAAAATTTGAGAAACGCGCACCTTTTTCAATATTCTTTGGCCAACAACAATATGAACGCCATGTACCTCCAGGTGCGCTCTATGTGCGACGCCATGTATCGCTCAAGCTACGAGCCATGGTCGAGTTATCTCACCGCCGGCCGGCTGTTCTTTTTTGTCGCACGATGCCTGAATCATTGATAACGGCATCAAAAATGTTAACGCTAATACTACTTATTTCATCTTTATATAATTATGATTGTTATTTCAGCACTATAATATAGTCGGTTATGGGGGCGTGCTGGGGGACTGTGAGAGTGAGGGCATTGTCTTTCGCCTGCTTGAATGGCACTTTTTCGCCTGAGCCAAACACGGTGGCAGATTTCACTTTGCCTTTCAATGCCAATGTGATAGGCTGTCCTGCCATGGCATTGTCGGTGATGTGCACATATTGCACTGCGCCCTTCTTGGTGATTGCGCCCCACGACTGTGGCATCATGTCGCCCGCAGTGGTGCCATAGATGGTTTCGCCAAATTCACGGAGCCATTTGCCCACGCCTTTCAGTCGGTCGAGCGCGATGGCAGGGAGTTCACCATTGGGTTGTGGACCAATGTTCAGCAACAAGTTGGCGCCCTTGCCCGAAGTGTTGATGAGCAGGTGCACGATAGCGTCCACGCTCTTATAGTTCTGGTCCACCACCTTGTAGCCCCACATGCCGTTCATGGTTTGGCAAGTTTCGAGCGGATTCTGCGCACTCACCTGCATGCCGTCTTGCACCCAACCGGTAGTGTTCTCGCCAGGCAGGTCGCGTTCAAAAATCTGAATATCTTCACCAGGCAAAACGCTGCCGTGATGGTTGTTGCCCACCAGGCAAGCAGGCTGCAAACGGTGAATCAAATCGTATTGCGGACGCAACTTCCAATCAAAAGGGATGGAGTCGGAATCGTGGTCCCACATGCCATCAAACCAGATGGCGCCGATTTTCCCGTAGCGAGTGAGCAATTCGGTGAGTTGATCATTCATGAATTTCATATAATGGTCATAGTCACTCTTTGTGGAGTCCTTGCCCACATGCTTGCCAGTGCGGCCCATGGGATAGTCGTCGCGTCCCCAATCCACATGGCTGTAGTAGAGATGCATACGCATGTCTTGCTTATGGCAAGCATCGGCCAATTCGCCAATCACATCGCGTCCGAAAGGCGAGGCGTCAACAATGTTGTAGGCCGAAGCATCGCTTTTCCACATCGAGAAGCCGTCGTGGTGGCGGCTGGTGAAGCAAATGTATCGTGCGCCGGCGTCTTTGAATGCCTCCACCCATTTATTGGCGTCGAAGCGGTGCGGATAGAAGCCGTCGGCAGCTTTTGCATATTCATAACGGTCGGCACCGGAATTCTGCAAATACCATTCGCCTTGGGCAAACATGCTGTAGATGCCCCAATGGAGGAAAATGCCAAATTTCATGTCGGCAAATTCGGCACGCGAACGAATATTCTCTTCTGAGGGCTGATATGTGGCTTGTGCCAAGCCTTGACCACTGCATGCGACGGCCAAGAGCAAGCCTGCTAACATCTTTTTCAATTTCATAAGTCTGATTATCTTTTTTCTAACAAGTTACAAATATACTGATTTTTTTTTAGCAATCAATGGAAATCGGTTATCTTTGCAGAAAATAACTTTCTACAATCCATTATGAAGAATACTAAACAAAAACGATTATTACTATTTGTTCTCATTACGGTTTGCGCTGTCAGTGCCTATGCCTACGAAGTGGTGAAAACCGAACTTCGCTCGGCCTGGGTGGCAACAGTGAGCAATATCGACTGGCCAAAACAAGGCGCTTCGGAAGCATCTCAAAAAGCAGAATTGAGCCGTCTGCTCGATTCCTTGGCAAAAAACAACCACAACGCAATGAACCTACAGGTGCGCTCGATGTGCGACGCCATGTATCGCTCGAGCTACGAGCCTTGGTCGAGCTACCTTACCGGCACTCGCGGCAAGGACCCTGGATGGGACCCACTGCAATATGCCGTTGAAGAATGTCACAAGCGCGGTATGGAATGCCATGCGTGGATAAATCCGTACCGCTGGTCGAACGGCGCCAAATGGAACACGATGACCGAAGTGGACAAGGAACTGTATGAAAGCGGACACCTGCTCTCTTACAACGGCACCACCATCCTCGACCCAGCACAGCAATGGACCATCGACCGCATCGTGAATGTGTGCCGCGAAATCGTGACTAACTACGATGTGGACGGCATTCTCTACGACGACTACTTCTACCCCAACGGCATTCCCTCCAACAGCAGCGCAGGCGATTACAACGAGTGGAAAAATTCGGGCACATCGCTCAGCATCGGCGACTGGCGCCGTGCGAATGTAAACCGCATGGTGAAGGCTGTCTACGACATGATTCAAGAGGTGAAGCCCTGGGTGCGCTACGGCATCTCGCCCGCAGGCGTGGCTTGCTCAAGTAGCACAGTGGCTAAGAAATACGGCATCGACCCTTGCCCTGGCAGCGACTGGCAATACAATGGCATCTTCTCCGACCCTATCGCCTGGTATAACGAGAAGTCGGTCGACTATATCGCGCCACAGGTCTACTGGACCATCGGCTACAGTGCTGCCGACTTCGGCAAAATCACCCCCTGGTGGGGCAAGACCGCCCAGAAGTTTGGCCGCCATGTGTATGTATCGCCATCCATCGACTCGTTTACCGGTGCAAGCCACGGCGAGTTGGCGCCATCGCTCAACGGCAGTGGCCCTAACAACACCAGCTACGACGAATACATCCGCGAAGTGGAACTCATCCGCAGCACCAACATGCAAGGTGCACCAGGCGTGGTGTGGTGGTCGTGCAAGTCGCTCTACAACCTTGGAGCAAAGGAGTCGTTCGCCCATTATCTGAAGAAAACGGTGTTTAGCAACCCCGCCCTTCCTCCATCCATGCCATGGAAAAATGCCCCTGCGCAAGGCATGGTGTCGAACATCGACAAGGTGGCATACACGCTCTCTTGGGATGCTGTCGACAATGTGCGCTACACCGTGTATGCAGTGCCTGAAGGCGTGGCACAAAGCGATTTCAACAGAGATGGCAAATATTTGCTCGGCATGACCTACGACAATTCATTCGTGATTCCGGAGCCCTATCGCTCGGGCTACCAATATGCCGTGTGCATCTTCGACCGCTACGGCAACGAACATAGCGCTCGCTTCCTCGGAGCAAAAGAACAAACGCTCAATGCGCCTGCGCTCATTGCACCTGCTGAAGGCGAAAAGGTTTCCGACCCATTCACATTTAAGTGGACCACTGTGGCAGGTGCCACCGACTATACTCTCGAAATAGCCGACGACGCAGATTTCAAGAAGGTGACTCACACTTTTGCCACCAAAGACTCCATTGCCGAGTCGAGCGAATTTGCTCATCTCAAGAGCGATGTGCCACAATACTGGCGTGTGCATGCCTGCGCCACCAACCACAACGATGGCATCAGCGACGCTCGTGAATTCACTCCACACCGCTTCGAAATATTGAATCCTACCAGCCGCCAACTCGATGTTCCGCTCAACTTCACGGCATCTTGGACCAGCAATGGCGACGGCGAAGCATTGGTGGAAATTGCAAAAACCGACACTTTTGCCTTAGGCGACATCGTGTACAGCACCAGCTTGAAAGCCAACCAGACACAAATCCCGCTCTACACGCTCCATCCTGGCACACGTTATTATATTCGCGTGAGCAGCGGTGGCAAAAGCACCACCCCTGTGGAATTTACCACCGTGTTTATGGAATCGGTGCCTCCAACATTCGTGACTCCCGCCCACGATGGCGAAACGCTTAATAGCAACCAGCACATCGTGCTTGAGCCACAATTGGCGGCTGAAAACCTGATTGTGGAAATCAGCACCTCTGCCACCACTTGGGGTCGCACCCGATTCGTGGAGACAATGAAGGATTACCGTAACCAGACCACACTCTCGCTTGGCGAGCTGAAAGTGAACTCGGCTTTGCTCGTGGATGGCAACACCTATTATGTGCGCGCCAAATCATCGTATATCGACACAGGAGGCACTCTCCGTGCCACCGACTTCGGTGATGTCGTTTCGTTCGTATATAAAAAGGTGGCGCGCATTGGCGACGTGGATGGCGACGGCATCGTGAACGTGAGCGATGTCACTGCCCTTATCAACCAGATTCTCGGCACTGCCACCTACCCCACCGAACGCTGCGACATCGACGGCAACGGCACCATCAACGTGAGCGACGTCACCGCCCTCATCAACCTCATCCTCGCGCAGTGAGGATGAGCTCGGCAAGGTGAGCAGCGGTGTGTCAGCGCAGCTGGCGCCGCGACCAGTGAACTTTGTCAACATTCCCTCATCCTCGCATAAATCTGAATACAAAAATCATAACACATCTATAATCGAGTAGGAGGAAAACGAAGTGGTTTTCTTCCTACTTTCGTTTTCCGACCTCTCACAAAGTGACACACTACAGCGAAGGCTCTACCCGAGCAACAAAAGGCTCCCCCCCCTAAAACGCCATACAAATTGCCTTCGCTTTATCAAAATATAGGGAAGCATTGGGATGCTATGGGGCATTTTTGGTGTGGAAAACCGACGAACGGGGGGATTTTGCCGACCAATGGGCATGGGTGGAGTTAAACCAACTGAGGCTTTTTTGCGTCTAAAAAGCAAAGAAATTCAGTAAAAACCCGTACATTTGCAAATAAATGTACATAACACATTAAGAATCATGACTACAGCTTTACTCAGAAATTCGATACTTTCTCTCGTGCTCGCAGGTAGCATGGCAGTATCAGTCGACGCTCTCGCACAGGGCCGTCGTGGCGGATTTGGAGGGAACCATGGCCAAAGTGGCGCTGCTCACGCAAGCAGAAGCACCGCCGTTGAAAGTCGTTCAGCAGGTCGCGGAAGTGCATCCTCAAGCAGAACATACAGTGCAGGCAATTCAGCACAGCGTCCAAGCAGCACAAGCTACACACGCTCATCTGAAAGCGCAAGTGCACAATCGAGATATGGTGGCGCATCATCAAGCGCAAGCCGCCCAAGCAGCAGTGCTACAGCACCCACTCCACGCTCTGCTCAAAGCACTGCCGCTCCATCAAGATATGGCACTGGCAACAGCAATGCCACAGCTCCAAGCACTCGACAAAGTTACTCAACCGGAGCAACTTCTCAGCGCACCGCTACCACTGCACCAACCACAAGAAGCAGCTACACCGGTAGCCCTGCCACTTCAGTTGGTACAGCCACCCAGCGCACCACCACAGGTGCAAGCACAGCTGTGACACCTCGCTCACGCCAAAACACTACCGCTCCATCGAGATATGGCACTGGCAACAGCAACGCCACCACTTCGGGCTCACGCTCAAATGTTTCGGTTGGCACAGCGCAACAACGCCAAAGCAACCCATCAACCGATTTGCCTTCTCGCAGAGACAATAACAGAACCGCTGTAAATGGTGCGACAGGCGCCCGTCCTAACGGATATGCCAACCCAGGCAATTCGCAAGACCGCCCTAACACCGGCAATACCGGCAATGGTAACCGTGGCAACCGCGACCACAATGGCAACGCCAACAATGGCAACCACAACGGCAATTATGGCAACAACCGTGGCAATAACAATCGTGGCGGAAATCGCGACTATGGAAGAGACTACGACGGACGATGCCCTGGTTACCACAACCCACAACACAACAACCCTCGTGGCTACAACAACCATTTCAACCAACGCTACCACGACATGTATCGCCACAACAACTGGAGCTGGAGCCGTCCTTGCCGCCCACCACATCGCCCATGGCGCCCAGTACCTTGGATCGTACACCGCCCAATCATTCCTCACGGATGGGTTTGGTATCACTCAGCACCTCGCATCTATCGCGTGCTCGGCATCCAATTCGGAACAGTGTTCACAGTATCAATCAACCACTTGTTCACCTATGGCTACAACATCGATGGCTACTGCGACAATGTGATTTACCTCCGCGATGTGCCTATGCTCAACTACAGCTGGCCTAACGTGATGCTCAACTACGCTCCTGGCGGTGGCCTTGCAACAGCAATGTTCAGCAACTCATTCGCAGCTCGCGACCTCGCAATGTTTGACCGCCTCTACGCTACCCTCTGCGAAACTTACGGTAGCCCTGTAGAAGCCAACACCACTCCTTACGAAGGTACAGTGAGCTGGTGGGGACACCAAGGTGAAGGTTACGTAACCCTCAACTACTACACCGACGCCAACGGCCGATTCTACACCAACCTCACCATCGGCAACTAAACCGACCGATTATCCAACACATACAAAAAACCTCACTGCGCACTGCAGTGAGGTTTTTATCTTTTGGTCCAAAAAGTGGAGCGTTTTTTTGTAGCCTTTTCTATGGCTTGAGCAAATCGATGCAGTCGCCTTCGTTGGCAAGGCGGGTGGCTGGGAACACTTCGCGCGCTTGCTCGAGCAATGGTTGTTCCGACAGGTAGCGTTTGCTGTAATGCCCGAGGATGAGCTGCTTCACACCGGCTTCTTTCGCCACCATGGCGGCATGGCGCGCTGTGCTGTGATATCGCTGGCGCGCTTTTGCCTCGCACTCATCGCCATAAGTGGCTTCATGATACAGCCAGTCGACACCTTCCACGGCTTGAATCACGCGTTCGCTATAAGTGGTGTCGCTCGCATAGGCATAACTTATCGAAGCATCCGCCTCGGTGGTGAGTTGCTCATTTGGAATCACCACCCCTCCAGGAGTCACATAATCCATACCCTGTCGCAAACTGTTCATGAAATGCTGCGGCACTTCGTATTCCTTAACAGCCCAAGAATTCACATGGCGCAACTTCGCCTTTTCCTCAAACACGAATCCCACAGTGGGCACACGATGGCGCAGAGGGAATGTGCGCACAGTGATAGCATCGTCCTCATAAATCACACGAGGCTCTTTGGTGATGACATTGAAGCGCAAATCGAAGCTCATATCACGGCAGAAATAATCCATTACACGCTTAAGCAGGTCGGCCCCATCTTCAAAAATGTGAACAGTCACACTGCTCGACTTCTGCAAAAGCGACAGCGTGGACAGCAAGCCAGGCAAACCGAAGCAATGGTCGCCATGCAGGTGGGAAATGAATATATTGGTCAATCGTGAAAATTTCAGCTTTTGACGACGCATTTCCAATTGGGCCCCTTCGCCACAATCTATCATCATCACATTGTCGCGAACATTGAGCACTTGGCACGATGGCAAGTGGCGCAAGGTGGAAGTGGCAGAGCCACAACCAAGGATGTTCAATTCAAATTTAGGCATTTTTCTTCTGTTTTTTCAAAGTACTAAGTTAGGCACTTTTTTTCACAAAACCCCAATAAACATTCATATTTTAGGCATTTTTCAAGAAAAAGGACTATTCTTGATTTTTTTTCGACAAAACACTTGCACATGTCCAAAAAGTCCATTACTTTTGCACTATGTTTTTTCATAGGATTAGATTTTTAAGGTTTAGTGTTAGCGGAAGTTGTGAAACTGCCGCTAATTCTTTTTTATATACCCCACCCTTATCTCTTCACGAATTGGGCAATATTTTGGATTCAACACAGCAGAAGAAATTGCAAAATTTGCAGTTGTAGAAAAAAAATACTATATTCGCATAAATTATATTTTAGCCTACTCTTCTGAAAAATGAAACCAGTCACCAACATACTATTGATTGCCGCCATCATTTGCTACGTGTTTCTGCCATTTCGCACAATGGAACTTGCCGGCAGCATCACAGGCTTGAGTTATTCAGCAGGCCTCATCACCGAAAATTTCAGTTTTTTAAAAACGATATTTGCACTCCTTCCCTTCATAGCATGCTTCGGCGGCGTAATGTTCAACTACAACAAGCACCGCTATTGGGGCATTGCCACAGCGGCTGTGATTTTGATGGGTATCGTATTTTTCAGCAAACCCGACTTTTTCTTCCAAAGTTGGACCCTCACCCACGACCCTGAGCTTCTTGGCGACCAAGCAGCACAAATCGAAGGATTCAAGGTGAAGGGGCTCAGCATTGGCTATTACACAAGCAGCATTTTGATGTGGCTGTCGCTCGTGTCGTGCATCATCTCACTTCTGCCATTCAAGTTCAACCAAACACTTGAACGCTCCATCGACGACACTTTTGAAAAAGGCAAGAAGAGCATCGGTAAAGTGCAACACGAGCTGCATGAAGAAATTTCACACATTGAAAGCAAAGTGAAATCAAAGAAAACATCCACACCAAAAGATGAACCAAAGGCAACTGTAGAGGAAACTTCTTCAAAGAAAAACGAAGACCCAACCGACTATATGCCTAAAGACCAACGTCCACAAGCCCAGGAGCAAGCCGAAGTCACCCAACAACAAACCGACGAAGAAAAATACGCCGACTACATGCCCAAATAAGCGCACCGCAAAAAAAGCATTGCCCCGCCACCACCTCGACTTATCGTATTATCGTATTATCGAATCCTCGCCCCGTCACATAAAAAAGTCTCATAAGGTCAACTTACTGAATCTTATGAGACTTTTATTTTGCGGAGTAAGGGGGATTCGAACCCCCGATACGCTTTTGACGTATACACGCTTTCCAGGCGTGCCTCTTCAGCCACTCGAGCATCACTCCAAAATTTTCATTTGAGAGTGCAAAGATAATGAATTTTTCGTGGAAAGTAGCAAAATAATGCGTAATTTTGTGTAATGGATTTAGTGAAAACACATAATCAACTCCCGGAGGGGATTAACGCTTCTGATGCGCAAGTCGTAGGTTTTGCCACCGAAGTGATGAACTGTCTGCCCTATGAGCCTAACGATGAGCAGATGGAACTGCTGGCGGCATTCTCCCATTTCATGCTCTATGGCCATCCACAGGCAGTGATGCTGATTAATGGTTATGCCGGCACGGGGAAGACTTCGATGATTGGCGGCATCGTGAAGGCGCTCACCTATCGGGGGCGCAAAACGGTGCTACTGGCCCCAACGGGACGCGCAGCAAAAGTTTTCACGGAATACTCGGGTCACACAGCCTATACTATCCACCGCAAGATTTACCGCCAGAACAGTTATCTTTCGGAAGGTTTTTCTCTGGGTGAAAATAAGCATACCGACACCATTTTCATCGTAGATGAAGCATCAATGATTTCCAATAGTGGCGAAGGCGCCTATTTTGGCACTGGCCGACTGCTCGACGACCTTATCCACTATGTGTATAGTGGCATCGGATGCCGACTGGTGCTGATGGGCGATGTGGCTCAGCTGCCACCCGTGGGACAGAGCGAAAGCCCGGCACTGAATGCAGAGTTTCTACGCAGCTATGCACTGCAAATCTACAGCATACATTTGAAGCAAATCGCCCGCCAGGCTGCCGAAAGCGGCATTCTGTTCAATGCCACCATTTTGCGTCAGGTGATGGAGAGCGGCGTGCTTTGTGCACCAAAATTGGAATTGATGCGCTTCGACGACATTGATGCCATCACTGGTGAATTCTTGCTCGAAACCATCAGCGACTGCTATGGGCGCGACGGAATGAACGAAACCATCGTGGTGACGCGAAGCAATAAGCGTGCCACGCTTTTCAACATGGGCATCCGCAACAGCATCCTCTATCGCGAAGACGAACTGGTGAGCGACGATATGCTGCTGGTGAGCAAGAACAACTATTTCTGGGCCAACGACTACGAGCAAATTGATTTCATTGCCAATGGCGATGTGGTGAGGGTGAAGCGTGTGTGGGGCGAGATTGAACGACGCTACGGACTCGACTTTGCCAATGTGACGGTGGAATTTCCCGATCACGACAATATTGAGATGGATGTAAAGATTATCGTGAATTGCCTCAGCAGTGATTCACCAGCACTCTCTCCTGCTCAAAACGAAATGCTCTACAACTCAATAATGACCGAACTCTCGGGCGACAAACGCTCACGATATCGCGAGCTGAAAAAGAATCCGTATTTCAATGCGCTGCAGGTAAAATTTGCCTATGCCGTCACTTGCCACAAAGCACAGGGCGGTCAGTGGCAAAACGTGTTTATCGACATGGGAGCCATGATGGCTGATGCGTTCACACAACTCGACTTCTACCGATGGCTCTATACAGCCATCACGCGTGCCCGCTCAAGGGTTTATCTCATCAACTGCCCGCTTGAAACCGACGTCTCCCTACAGGATTCATTCTAACGCCACTATAGCTAAAGGGGACGGTTCTTCTATGTTGAAAACCAAATAAATTTGGCAATTTAATA
>JAUNNJ010000005.1 GCA_030531495.1 Bacteroidales bacterium | reverse complement strand
ATAAAATAACAACATTTTTAAGTGAGCAACGAAATCTTAAATGAAAGAGCCGTGTAAATCAATCCACCAGCTAACTGATTTAACACTTTTTTCATAACATATGCCAAAATATTGCACATATCACAGATTAACTTTGCATCGTGAAAATGAAACAAGAATAATCAATATAAAAAACATAAATATTATGAAACGATACAATAACACTCAACAAATAACTCTTGATTTCGAGCACCCAGAAAACAATTATCTGACCGTGGAGCAAATCATTGAAAGGGAAGAGGAAAACAAGAGAAAAGTGGATTTTGCAGTTCGCAAGTTATTCTACATTGCCTCCTTCCTGGTGATTTTAGCCAACATTATCATGTGATATCCATCTGATTTACGGGAACAAAAATAAAAAAAACACACACAATACATATAAAAACACACACCAAATCAGCGACTGTCCTCCCCCTTGAGACAGTTGCTGATTTTTTGCATAAATATTACTTTCATTTCTATTAATCCGCCATTGCCTACGCTATGTCTCACATCACGCTCACAGCAAAAGCCACAAAAAATTTACAACCGGGAATGAACGAAAAGTTGAGTTTTACACAATAATTAAGCAAATAAGTCGTTATAAATTAAGTCAAAAAAGATATTGCAGGCGTAAAACAACCCACTGACACCTGCATTCATGCTCAAAGAAACGATAAAAAGCAAAATTGAAAAATGAAATTCAAACGACTACATATTCAATTAGCCACTATATTCAGCATTGCTCTTGTAGCACTGTTCAACGGCAATAAAGCCTCCGCTTTCACCTCGTCACACTATGCCGACACTTCTAAACTCGTGTCGGGCAAATGGGTAAAAATCAAGGTGACCAACAGCGGACTTTACGCTATCACAAGCGAAGACGCAAAGAAGTGGGGATTTTCCGACATCAGTAAAATCCGAATTTTCGGCTTTGGCGGCGCTCCTATTTCTGAGCATCTCACACCCGACATTCCCGATGACCTGCCACAAATACCCGTGTACAGAAGTGGCAACAAAATCATTTTCTATGCACAAGGGCCAACCACATGGGGAATAAAAACAGGAGAAGTGAACTATGTGCCGGTTCAGCACCCCTATGCCACTGCCGGCTACTACTTTGTGACCGACCAAGCGAATTACTCTGACAAAGCAATGGAAAAAGCAAGCAATGCTCCATCTGGCAATGCTGTGAACACGTTCACCGAGCGTCTTTTCCACGAAGAAGAATTAGTCAACCCCGGCGAGACAGGCCGCGTACTTCTTGGCGAAGATTTCCGATACACAAAATCGCAATCATTCAAATTTTCTCTGCCAGGCTACGTGAATGGCACAAAGTTGAATGTGCTCACAAGTTTTGCTTCCAAAACGATGGGGGGCAAAGCATCTCTCACCTTCCAACAAAATGGCACCAACATCCCAAGCGAGAGCGGTGACCAAATCAGCGCCATTCTCGACGTAGCTCACAACCACTATGCATGGGGCAACATCGTGAAGAGTTTCACTCCAACAAATGCAGAAAATCTCACATACACTGTGAACTACAACCCTTCTGGCACTGTGTATCTTGCACGCCTCAACTACATCGCCGTGAACTACCAGCGCACCCTCGCGCTCCAAAACGGCATCATTGCTTGGGGACAGCATCAAGACGGCGCTGATATGCAATACCAAGTGGGAGGCGTGAGCGACGAAACTCAAGTGTGGGATGTGACCACCGCTCACCAGCCAACTGTCATGAACGTGGTAAAGAACGGCGGTATTGGTGCTTTCAGCCCAATCGGCTCGGGCAATCGCGAATATGTGGCATTCAACCCATCGGCAAATCTGCCATCACCCTCGATGGAATGTACTGTGGCAAACCAGAGCATACACTCTGAAGCCACCCCCGATATGATTATCATCTCCCCTACTGAATATCTCGACCAAGCAAAGCGTATTGCCGCTATGCACGTGTCGGTGGATTCAATGCGCGTGCTTGTGGTTGACCAGAAACAAGTGTTCAACGAATTCTCAAGTGGCACCCCCGACGCTATGGCCTACCGCATGATGAGCAAAATGTTCTACGACCGCGGCACCGACAAGGATGGCCACAAATTAGGCTACGTACTGCTTTTCGGCGCTGGCACTTACGACAACCGCCAGTTGAGCAACACAGTGAAAGCTGCAAGCTACCCAATGCTGCTCACATGGCAAAGCGAAACCAGTAACGACGAAAACACATCCTTCACCAGCGACGACCCATTTGCTGTGCTTGACGACAACTCTGGACCTAATTTCGCACGACACGACCTCAACATCAGCGTGGGACGCTTCCCAATCAAGAGCGTGAGCGAAGCGCGTACCACCGCCGACAAGCTCATCAAATATGTGACTACGCCCAACAACAGTTCGTGGAAAAACAATGTGCTTGATGTGGCCGACGACGAAAACCAGGCCATCCACATGAAGCAAGCCGAAGAAGCCATTGACATGGCTAAGAAAAATGGTGGCAACGATTACATCTTCAACAAAGTATACCTCGATGCTTTCAACGCTGTCAGCCAAGGTGCCGGGCGCACTTATCCCGATGCGCGCGCAAAAATGTTCCACATGCTGAGCGAAGGTGTGGTTTGGTGGAACTACACTGGTCACGCAAGCCCTAACGGCTGGACCGGAGAGGGGCAACTCACCCACCCCGACATCGACGAACGCCTCTTCTACAAGCGCTTGCCTATCCTCTATGCAGCCACTTGCGAATTCACTCGTTTCGACGCACTCAATCGCTCGGGTGGCGAGAGCATGTTTATCAATGGCCAAGGTGGTGCCATCGCTCTGATTTGCCCTCCACGATTGGTTTACATTGGCCAGAATGGCGAGCTACACCGTCGCGTGGCTAAATACGCGTTCAAGCGCGATGAGGAAGGTATGCCTAACCGATTGGGCGACATCCTGCGCTTGGGTAAAAACGAATACCGCAAGTCCACTTCAAGCGGACAGGAAGAAAACAACATGCGTTACTTCCTTTTCGGCGACCCTGCTATGCGCCCAGCATATGCACCACTGAAAATTGAAATCGAAACTATCAATGGCCAGAAGGTGAGCGAAGAAAACAAGCCCGAATTCAAAGCACGTCAGACGTTGACTTTTACTGGTAAAGTGACTAACAGCAAAGGCGAAAAAGTGGATTTCAACGGACCTGTAATTGCAAGCCTCTACGATTGCGAGCAATCTGTTCTCACACATGGATGGGGAGATGGAGGAGAGGAATTTGCATACCTCGACCGCCCTAACAAACTTGCTGTGAAAGTCGACACCGTGAAGAATGGACAATTCTCTTTCAAAGTGACCGTTCCTTCCGAAATATTGGCAACATTCGACAACTACAGTCCATCGCTCATCAATCTTTACGCCTACGACAATTCAAAGGTGAACAACACCAAATTCAACGGCGGGTCACTTGAAGCCATGGGCTCAAATAGCCAATTCTACATCTATGGCTACGACGACACAGTGAAAGCCGACACCATTGGACCAAACATTGAGATGATGGTGCTCAACGGCACCGAATTCAAAGATGGCGACCTCGTGAACGAATCGCCTCTGCTGATGGCTCGCGTGAGTGATGAGAGCGGTATCAATCTCTCATCAAGCGGTATTGGACACTCCATGACACTCACGCTCGACGACAAAAGCGCAGTAAACGACCTCTCGGCATACTTCACGCCTATCAACACCGACAGCGAAAATGGCTCTGCCGGCAATATCAACTATCAATTAGCCGACCTCGAGCCCGGTGGACACACTTTGAAATTGAAAGTGTGGGACGTGTTCAACAACTCTTCAAGCAAGACCATCAACTTCACCGTGATTCGCGGCATGAAGCCTGATTTATACGACATCTATTGCGACGCAAATCCAGCATCAACATCGGCAAACTTCTACCTGAAGCACAACCGCCCAGACGCAACAGTGACCGTGGGCATCGACATCTACGATTTGATGGGACGACTCGTGTGGACCGCCACTCAAACCGGACGCAGCGATTCTGGCACATCATTCCCTGTGACCTGGGATCTCACCGACATGAACGGCTCGCGTGTGCAACGTGGCATCTACATCTACCGCGCTCGAATTTCGACCGACGGCATACAAGAAGCCACAAAGGCTAAGAAGATTGCAGTGACAGCGCAATAATATTGTGTGTTTTTTAGCATATACAGAATTTTTATTAATTTTGTGGTTTGGAAATTCATAAAGCCAACCCTACAATTCAATGAACGAAACAAAAAATATACAAAAAATCATACTTCCAGAGCCTACTTTGAGAAGGCTGCCCTGGTATTTGGCATATGTTAAAATGCTCGACAATCAGAATATCGAGTATGTATCATCCACCCAAATTGCCAAGGAAATCAACGTGGACGCCTCCCAAATTGCCAAAGACCTCTCTTTCCTCAACATCAAAGGGAAAACCCGTATTGGCTACGAAGTACACTCTTTGGTTCGCGAATTGGTCGACTTCCTTGGATTCAAGCGCAAGCACAGAGCGTTTATGATTGGCGTTGGTAGTCTTGGCGCGGCATTGATGCAAGATGTGGGTTTGGCGCAATACGGATTGAACATTGTGGCAGGCTTCGACATCAACGAAGATATTGCTGGCAAAAGCATTTGCGGTGTGCCCATCTACCACATGAACGAACTAAAATCCCGTCAGGAAGAATATGGTGTGTCAATCGCCGTTCTTGCAGTGCCTGTAGAGCATGCTCAAGACGCTGCCAACCAAGCCATCGCAGGCGGGCTGAAAGCCATCTGGAACTTTACGCCTTACCGTATCAAGGCGCCCACAAACATTGTGATTCAAAACACTTCCATCTATTCGCACTTGGCATTAATGTACAATCGAATGGATGACATGAATAATAAATAACATTTTGAAACAAACGGAAAACGCGTGAAAATCATCGTAATCAAAGGCAACGGCACTCAACGAAGCTATCATCTGATGGCCGACTCTTCTATGCTTGTCAACAACAAGCCTTTCTTCGTGCCCGATTTCGCCCCCGAGTTCGTGATGCACGCCGCATTGGCAGTTCGCGTCGACCGTTTAGGAAAAAACATTGCACCCCGATTTGCCCACCGCTACTATCAGAGCGTGGCGGCATGTGCTGTAGTAGAGGCTAAAGGCATTGAATGCGATGCGCTTGATGCACGCTACTCTGCATTCGATGGTGCTTTCATGCTTGGCAACGCTATTGCTTTGGCTGACGTCGACTCCACAAAAGGCTTTAAAGTTGAAGCCTTTGCCAACGAAAACGAAGCAGATAGCACCGCCCTGCTCACCGCCCAACACATCGACGCCCTTGTGGCAGAAGCCAGCAAATACTTCACACTGAAGATGGGCGACATGATTGTGGTGGGGAGCGATACCACTGGACATAAACTGAACATTGGAGAACATCTGAGCGCCACCGTCAACAAGGCGGATTCGCTAAAGATGAGAATAAAATGACATTATTTGAATAATAACATAGCAATATAAATTATGCGTAAACTACATTTAACATCGTTTCTTGCCGTTGCGGTCACATGCCTGGCTCTTTCACAAAGCGCTATGGCATTATCGCCTGCACATTATGCCCGCAACTCAAAACTGGCTAACGGCAAATGGATTAAAATTAAAGTCGCAAACACCGGCGTTCATGAAATCACAGCCGAAGAACTCAGCGAAATGGGGTTCTCTAATCCTGACAATGTTAGAATATATGGCTCTGGTGGCCAACTGATTGGCGAAGTGCTCAATGGTGATGCCCCCGACGACCTCGTGAGCGTGCCTGTATGGCGCTCTGCCAACAAAATTTGCTTTTATGCAAAAGGTCCTGTGAACTTCCAACTCGAAGATCCTCGCACCACAAAGCCACACTATAGCCGCACAATCAACCCATATGCAACTGAAGGTTGTTATTTCCTTTGTGAAGGCAGTAGCGATGATACAGTCAAGAAAGTTGCTGTCAAGGAACCAGGAGCAAATGCCCGTCCTACCAGTCTTGATTACTTCTACCACGAAAAAGAAGAAGTGAGCGTTGGCTATACAGGAAAATCGCTTCTTGGTGAAAGAATTTCTGAAAGCAACAATTCCTTCGACTTTGAAATCCCAGGTGCAGTGCCAGGATCATCTGTTACATTCAACCCTTGCGTGGCTGCTCGCATCGCACGAGAAGGTTCAGGTTACAGCAACAGTGCAAACTTGAAAACCTATGTAGAAATGGGTGGAACAACCGACACCATCGGCTACACAAGCAGTTCTTCAGCTATTAGATATAGCGAAAACTCACTGATTTTCTACAACTCAGCAAATCCTTCGGGCGCTATTGTACCTACCACTCACAGCGAAAAGGGTAAAATCATCTTCGATTTCAGCGTTCCATCCGACCTTTCTATGAAATGGGCGCGCCTCGACTGGTTCACTGTCACATTCGAGCATCAAAACAATCTGCTCAACGCCTCTAATGGACAAGTACGCATGGGGTTTGACAAACTCTCAGCCGACGACCGCATTGAATTGCCAAATGCGACCGATGGCATAGTGGTATGGAACATCGACGATACAGGAAACCCTGTTGAATTTCAATATGCCGACTACAGCGCACCCGATGCAACCACAGTGAAAGCATTCACCCCTGGCTACGAAAGTGAATGGGGACAATTTGTTGCTTTCGACCCAAGCGCTACACTTTATAAGATTACAGGTTTTGAAGCCGTTGAAAACCAAGATATTCATGGCATGAGCACCCCCGACATGGTAATCGTAACCAGCAAGGAGCTCAAATCACAAGCCGAACGCGTGGCAAAAATGCACCGCAACAAAGACGGATTCACCGTCCACGTAGTCGACCAAGAAGAAGTGTTTAACGAATTCTCAAGCGGAACACCCGACGCTATGGCTATCCGTTTGATGAACAAAATGTTCTACGACCGTGACCAACGCCGTTTCAAATACTTGCTCATGTTTGGTTGTGGCTCATTCGACAACCGTGGCATCACCACCAACAAGAAGAACCGCCTCATCACTTACCAAAGCGACAACAGTAACGACGAAAACAACTCATACGTTTCCGACGACTTCTTCGGTGTTCTCACCGACAACTCTGGCTACAACATCACCAGCGAAGCATTGACAATAGGTGTGGGACGTATCCCATCTGCCAACGAAGCAGAGGCAAGATCAGATGTCGACAAGTTGCTCAACTATGTCAACGACCCTGACTACGGTGTTTGGCGTAACAACGCGCTCATCACCAGCGACGAAGGCGACAGCAACAAACACTTGTTCCAGGCTGTAGGTATGGAAGAAATTCTCAATACCGACCTCAAGACTGGCTTGTTTGTCGACAAGGCTTATATCGACTTGTTCCCTAATGCAACAACCACAAGCGAACCCGGCGTTGCAGCTTCCAACCTCACTGCAGTTGAAGCTCGTCGCCACATCATCGAAGCGCTGAAGCAAGGTCAATACTTCTACACTTACATTGGTCATGCCGGCACTATTTCTTACACCAAGTCGCGCCACATGTGGACCATGATTGAAGCTCAAAACACTGAATACGACCACCTCCCAATCTTCACAACAGCCTGCTGCGACGTGGCACGTTACGACAGCGACGAACGCGGTATTGCAGAAGTTCAATTCCACAAGAAGAATGGTGGCGCTATCGCACTGTTCACCACTCCTCGCTCAGTGTTCTCTGACAACAACGACAAAGCCAACCGTGCTTGGGCGAACGCGATGTTCAGCTTCATGAACACCAAAGAAATGCCTCGCCTCGGCGACATTTATGTAAAAGCAAAACAAACTTTCGGAAGCAGCAGTATCCCCGACAAGGTAAAATACCTCTTGCTCGGCGACCCTGCAATGCAAGTCAATTACCCAAAGCCACTCGTAAAGATTACAGAAATCAATGGTGTCGCTTTAACAGAAGATGCAAAGGTGAAAGTTCGTCCATTACAAGAGCTTAAAGTAAAGGCACAAGTAAATACACTTGAAGGCGGCATCGACACCGAATTCAATGGCGATGCTGTACTCACTCTTTACGATCAGGAACGCTTCTACAAAGACATCAAGAGCACATTTAACGGACGTAGCACAACTCGTTCGGTTTACTATCCACGCAACCAAATCGCTCAAGTAAAAGGACGCGTAGTTAATGGCATGTTTGAAGGCACCGTATTGGTTCCTCGCTATGTAGAAGCACTCTGGGCCGACGGCCTCGTTAGCGTCTATGCTCACAAGGACAACTCTGAGCATATGGTCAATGGCCAAAACGGACAAGTAGAGCTCGTTCCATACAGCGAAACCGACCCAAAGAATGTGAACGACGATGTGGCTCCAGTAGTTGAAAAGATGTTCTTCAACGATGAGAGCAACTTTGCTGAAGGTGCCTACATCCCAGCGAACTCAACACTCTACATTACAGCGACCGACAATGAAGCACTCAGCAATATGTCGGTTGGTATTGGCAACGCAATGACGCTCAAACTCGACAATGGCAAGGAAACCTACCGCGAAGTTTTGAGTCACGCTACCCTCAGTGAAAACGGAAAGCAAATGGATATTGCACTTCCTATGACAGGTCTCACCTATGGCCAACACCGTCTCACCTACACCGTGCATGACGCAGCTGGCAATGAAGCAAGTCGCACCATCACATTCCTCGTAGGCCCAGCAAGCAAAGTGAGCCTCTACACCGAAGAAATTCCTGCAGTCGACAAGGCTACATTCAACATCGAGAGCGAGCTCAACGAATCGCCAATGATGACATTGAAGGTTACAGACGCTGCCGGCAACCTCGTGTGGACTAAGAAGACAAGCGAATTCCCTTGCGTTTGGGATTTGAAAGACAAGAACGGAACTAAACTCGCTCCTGGTCTCTATCGCTACTTCGGTACTTACGAAACTGCATCGGAATATGGTGGCACTGAAATCAACAAACTTATCGTGATTGACGAATACAAACACGCAAGTAAATAGCTTAGCACGCAACACATAAAACAAGGGGAGGGGCAGGCTTCTAATCGAATGGAGCCTGCCCCAATTTTTGAGGGCAGATATCTATACTTGGTATGAAAAGGGCTCAGAGGAGAAAAGGTGGGGATAGTGTATTTCCCTGATTTCGGTTGACTGCCATACACAATATTGTAGGGACGCTCGGTCCGAGCGTCCGGTATCTAACAAATTGACAGCCAACCATATGTAAAGCGGACGCTTGAGCCAAGCGTCCCTACAAAACATCTTCGTATTTCGACCCCCAGTTTTTGTAGCCGAAGGCACTTTTTGTCACTGTGTTTGTGAGAAATGTAATCAACAGGGGGCAACTATTCCCCGCTAAATTTCCACAGAGCCATGAAAAGTCACTTAAAATTTGCGAAAACAAATAATTTGCTATAAATTTGCACTTGAATGAATAGGATTTGGAGAAAAGAGATTGTTATATATCCTTTTTTTCTTGTCCGAGAATAACAACTAATTAAAATACATGTATTTATGAAAAAATAATCATTACTTCTCATTTCGGCTTTAGTGGCTATTGCTGCTAATGCCACGGTGGGTGTGACCTTTGAAATTGGCGACCTTGCCTACAAGGTTACCCAAGACCCCACATCATCGGCCCACGGTGAAGTTACCGTGACGGGGTTGAGCGCTAATGGCAAGACCAAGAGTAGTCTGAGCCTCACTATCCCTACCAGTGTAAGCTACAACAGCAAAACCCACCTGGTAAAGTCGGTTGCCAACTCAGCTTTCGCAAGCCAGTCGAACCTTACCGGTGTCACCATCAACTATGGTATTACCGACTTGAACGCTTCGGCATTCTACAACTGTGCGAATATCACCTTTGCGAATATTCCAAGTTCTTGCCGATACATCTATTCTAAAGTGTTTGTTGGCTGTACAAAGCTCACAACTGTGCGCTATGCCCTCACAACCGACCCTAACGATGGTGCCAACATCATCAACAGCGACGCGTTCCCAACCAACTCTGGCATGACACTCTACGTGACCATGACCAACCCCGACGCTGTGGCACAATTCAAGAAAAAAGCAGCATTTAAGAACTTCGCCACTATCAAGAAGCACTCTTCTGCTCGCGACGTTTTATGCTCGGATGGTGCTTACCTCGTGGTGACAAAGGCGCCAACATATAGCTCAAATGGCGAAATGACCATGACCGGTTTCAGTTCTACTGCTTCAGCTGTAACCGACGGTGCATACAAGAAGAACGGTGCTACCTACTCTTTCGGTCCTTACACCTACAACTTTGTGGCCATTGCCGACAGCGCTATGCTCGACAACACAACGCTCAAGAGTGTAAACATTACAGGTTGTACTAAACTCACCAGCATTGGTGTATGCGCTTTCAAAAACTGCACTTCATTGACATCTGTCTCACTCAACGAAGGCTTGACCACCATTTCAAGTTCTTCATTCTATGGCTGTACTGGTCTCACCGTCATCAACATTCCGGCATCAGTCACTTTATGTAGTGCTTATTTCGTAGACCATTGTTCGGCATTGACAAACATCAGCGTTGACACAAACAATAAAAACTACAGTTCATACAACGGTTCATTTTACAACAAAGCTAAAACCTATCTCTTACGCTGCCCAGAAGGTGCAACTTATACATCTATCCACCCCGACACAAAAACCATCGGTAATTACGCTTTTGAAAATTGCAAGAAATTATTGAATATTTATATTCCTTATGGCGTGACTACAATTAACATGCAAGCATTTTCTGGATGCTCAGAAGTGACCGATGCAAGAATTCCAAGTTCTGTAGCCTATATGGATAAACAAGCTTTCTCGGGATGTACCAAGTTGGCAAACTTGTACGTCAACAACAACACACCACTCGCAATGGTCGCTTCTTCATTCTCAGAATGCAAGCGTACGAATCTCTACGTGCCACAAAGTGCAGTGGATGCTTACAAGGCTGCTGAAGGATGGAAAACATGGAGCAACATTAAAAGAGGTGGACACGATCTAGAGGTATCGAGTATCCTATCAACTTCCTACAATGTGCTCTGCTTCTACAGCATCACCAGCGCAGCCGCCGAAACAATCAACGGCACGAGCTATGCCGGTCGCGCAAGCCTCGTGAATGTGCCCAGCGTACCAGATGCTGCCACACTCTATATTCCCGCACATATCACCTTCAACAACAAGAACTACGCCGTTACCAGCGTAGGCCCTTATGCATCCGACGGTGCGAATTTCGGTGGCGAATTCACCATCTATCTCGGTGCGAATGTCGACACTATTGGTGAAGCTGCATTCAAGAATCACACCAACATCAAGACACTCAACCTCAACTCATGTTTGAGAGTTGTGTCAAAAGATGCATTCAACGGATGTCGCATCGCCAACGACCTCATCTTCCCTTACGGGTTCAAGTATCTCGGAAATTATGCGTTCTACGACAACTCTATGAAGCGTATCCTCCTCCCTTCTTCTTTTGGCAGCATGGGCCTTGCAGCGATTGCAAAGAACAACCACCTCGAAGAGTTGATTGTCAACACAGGTTGGCTATCAGATTACACAAACTGGGATTTGACCAACATTCCTTCATCTTGCAAACTCTATGTGCCTACAAACTACGTAGGCCACTACAAGAACAACTCTAAGTGGAAAGCGCTCACCGTAAGCGCTGGTGCATACGACTTCGCTTACAACAACAATCACGGCGGCACTGCTTACCGCATGACCGTGGTTAGCAATTCTTCTGTCACCAAAGACGGAACCACATATGCTGGTAAGGCGAAATATGTTTACCACCCTTACATCAAAACACAATCAGGCCAATTTGCTGCATCTAATTATGAAACCGACATGACCAACGGCGGCAGCAAAAAATATTTGATGACCCAAATCGGCGACAGCCTTCTCGTAGACGCTACCAACAGAACAAGCATCAGTATTTCAAGCATGAAGTATCTTGAACGCATCGGCGCATATGCTTTCATGAAATCTGGACTCAGCGGCACATTCACCGTGCCATCTACTTGCTCTTATATTGGCAGATACGCATTCGTATCATGTCCGAACCTCCACGAGCTCGTCATCAATATTCCTGAAAACAGTTTATCATGGGGCGGTCAGTTCTACGGTGCAGATGCAGCCGACTTCACCTGCTATGTGTCTTGGTATTCAGTACCTGACTACCAAAAGAGCATTACCAACTGGACTCAATTCTCTACCGATAGCAAGGCGCCAATCGACCGACTGAATGGTTACTTCGTAACCTCTGGCGACGAAACTGTTTACAACTTCGCTGTCAACCACCCTGTTGACTGGAACGCTACCGGCCTCACAGCCTACACCATCTACAGCTACCAGAAGAGCGAACAGAAGGCTTATGCACAAATGGTGAACCAGACCCCTGCCAACACCGGTCTGCTCATTGAAGGCTTCAAGAAGAACACTATCCACAAGTTGAAACGCCCAAGCGGAACTCCTTCAACTCCACAAAACCTCCTTATCGGTACGGGCGACGGAACAAGTCCTAACATCTACAACGAAAGCGTAGGTTTCTACTTCAGCCCTACATCTAAGGCATTCCACAGGCCAACTTCAACCTATACAACCGGTAAGGGCCGCTCTTACTTGAAGCTCTCAAGCACATTGGCTGGCTCAACAAGCAAGATCACCGTCGACATCTTCGCTGCTACTGGCGACGTGGACGGCAACGGTGTGGTGAACGTATCCGACGTATCAGCACTCATCAACAAGCTCCTGGGCTTGGTTTCTTACAGCGACAGCATTTGCGACATCGACGGCAACGGCACAGTGAACGTTTCCGACGTGACCGCACTCATCAACATCCTCCTCGCAATGTAATTTATCAGAAGTTAAGAAGTTAGGAAGTTAAGACGAGTGTCTTTTTGACGGAAGTTAAGAGGGATGTCTTGGTCATCTGACCTATCAGTCCTATCAGACCAATCAGGCTTCTAATGCCTTACTTCTAAAATCTGATCTATCTATAGCAAAATCACCCACGGCCATTCAGTAGCCGTGGGTGATTTATTATACCCTACACGTATATGTTATGCTTTGTAGCAAGAAATGAAAAAGCAAAAGTTTTCTTAAAAAAGATTTGTTATATTGCTGAAAAATAGTAACTTTGCAGTCGATTTCCAAAAGGCTCTGTTAAGTGCCTCGCTTTATTGTGCGCAGGCCGCCGTATGGTTTAACTTGATTTACAATTAATTAAATGTACGCAATTGTAGAAATTCAGGGACAACAGTTCAAGGCCGAAGCAGGCAAGTACTTGTTCGTTCACCACATCGCTGATGTGAAAAAAGGCGAAACAGTTGAGTTCGACAAGGTTCTTCTTGTAGACGCTGAAGGCGCTGTTAAGGTAGGTGCACCAACCGTAGAAGGTGCAAAAGTAGTTTGCGAGGTTGCAGAAGAACTCGTAAAGGGTGAACACGTGATTGTTTTCAAGAAAAAACGTCGCAAAGGCTATCGCCGTCTCAACGGTCATCGCCAACAATTCACCAAGGTAGTGATTAAAGAAGTTATCGCTTAACCCCTAAAAATTTAACAGATTATGGCACATAAAAAAGGTGTAGGTAGTTCTAAGAACGGTCGCGAGTCACATAGCAAACGACTCGGTGTGAAAATTTTTGGTGGTCAATTCGCTAAAGCCGGTAACATCATCCGCCGTCAACGCGGTACTGTTAACCGTCCAGGCGTAAACGTTGGTATGGGTAAGGATCACACTCTTTACGCATTGGTTGATGGCATCGTTGAATTCAAGCAACGTGCAGGCCACACCTTCATCAACGTAATCGCAGCTGAAGGCGAAAAGAACTAAAGCAACAAAAAGAAGCGCCAAAATTCTTAGCGCTACTTTCGAAATCGCACAAGCAGTTTCCCCCACAATTTGAGGGAAATTGCTTTTTTTATGCCCTTTTATCGCAGACTCAAACAAAAGAAAAAGCAAGAAGCGAAATTAGTATAACCTTATGCTTATATATCAAAAAAAAATGCTATTTTTGCAATAAATCATGAATATAATGCGAAAAACGATAACATTAGCAATTTCAGCACTTACAACCCTATCGATGTGGGCTGTAACTGTTGAGTCACAACCTGGACAATTGGCATCGCTTGTAACCGACCACTCCATCACCTCACTGAAAGTGACAGGCGCAATGGATGCGCGCGACTTCATGTTTATTGCCGACAACCTCAATGCTCTGAGTGAAATAGATTTATCTGAAGCAACCATAGAAGCCTATAGCGATGAGGAAACTGCACTTTTAGGTGGCGAAAACAATTTTGCTGCAGCCTCTATTCCTTGCACCAGTTTCTTTGGCAAGCCTCTCACAAGCGTAGCGCTTCCCGCATCGCTCAAGTCAATTGGTTTTGCCGCATTCGCTGGCTGTGAAGGTCTCACCGAAATAACCCTTCCTGCATCTCTCGACAGCATCAGTTCCTATGCTTTCAGCAGCACGGGCATCACCACCATCAGTTTGCCTGCCACAGTGAAAGTAGTGGGCGAAGGCGCATTCTCTCGCTGTGGGAATCTCACTTCAGCCACAGTGGCAAGCGCTACAATTGGTAAAGATGCATTCTATGCCGATGCGGCTCTCTCTGCCCTCACTCTCAGTGGCGATGTTAAAGCCATTGGCGAAGGCGCTTTCAAATCTTGCTCGGCATTGACAGCTGTCAATTTTGAAGGCACCAACGTGGCAACTATCGGTGCCGAAGCATTTGCTTACACAAGTCTTTCGGCCCTCGACCTTTCTTCTCAAGCATCGCTTGCGACTGTTGACGGATGGGTGTTAGCAAAAACACAGGTTAGCAACGTAAAGTTGCCATCAAGCGTAACCGCACTTGGCGAGGGCGCATTCTTCTACGCGTCACAACTCGAAACAGCCAACCTTCCAGAAAATCTCACCACGGTTCCTGCGTTCGCTTTTGCAGGTGCAGAGACATTGACAACCGACAGCATCATTCCAGCAGGCGCAGAAAGCATGGGCGATTATTCGTTCTACAATGCCTGTGGCATGCAGCGCTTCGTGATACCTGAAGGCGTTTCTTATATCGGCACAAAGGCAATGGCTGGAATGACTGGCCTCAAAACCATCAAAGCCTACACTCAAAATGCAGTCCCCGAATTGGGCGAAGATGTTTGGGCTGGTGTTGACCAACCAAACGTGGCTCTCGACCTCGACAATATGGGCTTAGTTCCAGATTTCGAACAAGCAGCACAATGGAAGGAATTCCATATTCTTAAGAACTACCTCATGGGCGATGTGAACAACGACGGATGCGTTGACGTTTCCGATGTCACTACCCTTATTAGTTATGTTCTCGGCGACGACCCAAATCCATTCAACATTGAAGTGGCCGACATCGACGGCAATGGCACAATCGATGTGACCGATGTAACAATGCTCATCAACATGGTGCTCAATGGTGAAGAAATCATAATTCGCCGTGCTCCACGCACATCTTCCGACATCACCACCACCGACCACCTTTCAATTTCGGCTTTCAGTGTTCGCCCAGGCGAAACAAAAGAAGTGGAAGTGGCACTCAACAACACCGACTCTTATGTGGCCATGCAATTCGACGTGGTGCTCCCAATGGGGTTGACCTTGATTGAGGAAACATCCAACACTGAGCGTTCATCATCACACGCATTTGCCACTCTCAACCGCGAAGACGGTAAGAGCCGCGTAGTGGGTTACTCTATGAGCAACAACACTTTCAATGGCAACGATGGCGCAGTGCTTCGCCTCAAAGTGAAAGCCGACGAGCAACTTGCCGCTGATGCCCAAATGCTCATCAAGAATGTGATTTTCGTAAACACCGAGCTCAAGCGAGTTGTTGCCCAGGGCACTACCGCAATGGTGGGCAACGCCACTGGTATCGACGATGCTAACATCTGCCAAGTTCGTGTATTCACTGAAGGCAATTCGCTCTTCATTGATTCCGAAAGTGCAGGTATCGCTCAATTGGTAGCAATGAACGGTATTGCTACCGACCTTGTAGTGGAAGCTGGCCGCAACACCTATTCTTCTGTTGAACCAGGCATCTACGTGGTTCGCATTGCTGGTAAATCATTCAAAGTGCAAATCAAAAATTAAAATACAATACTTGCTATTAAATAAAGCGTTTGAGGCTAATGCTTCAAACGCTTTATTTGTTTGTAATAATTAATGTACATTTCATACTATTTTTGATTTTTTTGCGTTATAAATAAGAAGATAAAGAAATTATCAGTAAATTTGTAATAATATCGACATAACGAACCTAACATGCGTAAATTCACATTACTTCTGGCAGCAATCGCTTTGGCTGCATTACAAATGCAAGCAGTGGTAATAGATAATGTTGCAGGCCAACTTTCAACTCGTCTTTCCGACACAAAAGTGACAGAACTAACAATAACAGGTACTCTTGATGTTCGCGACTTTAAATACATTGCCGACAAATTAGATAACCTAACAAATATCGACCTCAGTGGAGCCCAAATCCTCGCATACGAAAAAGACGACGAGCCTGTGTTTGGACAACAGACCGCATACCAAGCCGATGAAATTCCGCAAACTTCATTCTTTGGCAAGCCTCTCACAAAGGTGGTGCTGCCATCGAATTTGAAAATCATCGGCCACGCAGCATTTGCAGGATGCGAAGGCATCACTGAAATGGCGCTTCCAGCATCTCTCGACAGTATCAGCGGCTATGCATTCAGCGCTACAGGTTTCGCCACACTCTCACTTCCTGCCACTGTCAAGAAAATCGGTGAAGGCGCATATTCTCGTTGCGAAAATCTCACTTCAGTAACTATTGAAGCTGGAAATATCGGTGCTAAGGCATTCTTCGCCGATGCAAAACTCACCAACGTGAAATTTGGCTCAGGCGTGACAGCTATCGGCAATGCGGCATTTGCCGGATGCAAGAACCTGTCTACACTCCAATGGAGCAGCGCCACACAATTGGCATGCATCGGCAATGAAGCATTTATTGCTACCCAAATGAGCGATGGCAACCTCGCAAACTTCAAGAGCCTCAACACTGTGGGCGCTTGGGCCTACGCAGGCACACCTGTTGCAGAAATATCACTCCCTGCTTCAGTACAGGAAGTTGGCGAAGGTGCATTCTACTACGCAAAAAATGTTACCAACCTTGTTCTCCCTACCAAAGTCACAAAGGTGGGAGCATATTTGGCTGCGGGCACAAATGTTTCCAACAGCAACATTTGGGGCGACAATATCACAAGAATCGGTGAATATGCGCTCTACAACCTCTCCGAAATTAATCAACTCACCGTGCCCGCCAACGTCACCTTCATCGGTACAAAAGCAATGGCTGGCATGACAGGACTCACACGAATCACTGCTGTTCCAACCAATGTGCCGACGCTTGGCTACGAGGTTTGGGCAGGTGTCGCTCAGAAGGATGTGGAACTCATTGCTCCTGTTCAAGATTATACAGCTGCCAGTCAGTGGAAAGAATTCAAGGTTATGAAACGCGTATTGCTCGGCGATGCGAATATGGACGGACTGGTGAATGTGTCGGATGTTACCACCATCATCAACTACATTCTTGGAAATGACCCCGTTCCATTTAATTTCGAGGCTGCCGACTGCGCTACCGATGGCATCATCAATGTTTCGGACGTAACAGCTCTTATCAATATGATTCTTAGCGGAAACATCACTGAGATGTATACCGAATGGGTAGTGAACACCGACGACAACGTGAATATCGACAGTTTCAGTCTTGCTCCTGGCGAAACTCGCACAGTAGATGTTAATCTCAACAACAGTCAGGCATACACAGCTCTGCAATTCGACATTCAACTACCTGAAGGCCTTGAGCTTGTAAGCATCAGCAAGGGCAGCCGTGCTGCTAGCCACAACTTTGAAAGCGCAACGCTTGCCGATGGCACTGTTCGCTTCCTCGGCTACAATATGCAAAATACCGAATTAAGTGGCAATGAAGGCGCAATCATCACTCTTGTGGTGAAGGCTACCCGCTCGCTCGACACCAATGCTGCTATCGAAGTGACACACACCATTCTCGCTACTGCCAACAACGAAACATACTTCGCAGCCAACACCACAGCACTCGTTGGCAACACCACTGGCGTGAACGACATGAGTAAAAACAATGCGAAAGTGTATAGCAGAGGTGGCACAGTAGTAATCGAAAGCGAAGAAGCCACTGTGGCACAATTGGTTGGCATCAATGGCACAAGCATCAACCTCGCAGTAGAGGCTGGACATAACGAATATGAAACTTCTGGCCAAGGCGTATACATCGTGCGCATTGGTGGAAAGAGCCATAAACTGATTTTGAAATAATGGGTAAAAACAAACTGAAGAAATTTGCCGACATGGAGGCATTTTCATGCGTCTTTCAGTTCCCTTTCTCGGTACTGAGCGACGAGTGTTGCCCCATGAGAGGCAAATGGAATAGCGAATATTTTCACAACGACGCCCCCATCGTGCTCGAACTCGGATGCGGCAAGGGCGAATATGCAGTAGGGCTCGGTAAACGATTCCCTGAAAAGAACTACATCGGTGTAGATATCAAAGGGGCACGAATGTGGACCGGAGCTAAAATGGTGGAACAGGAAGGATTGAAAAATGTGGCATTCCTCCGCACCTGCATCGAACTCATCGACCGTATGTTTGCTCCGGGCGAAATCTCTGAAATCTGGATTACATTCCCCGACCCTCAGATGAAGAAGGTGAACAAACGACTCACCTCTACCCGCTTCCTGAACAACTATCGCAAGATTTTGAAAGACGGCGGATTGGTGCATCTGAAGAGCGACAGCCCGTTCCTCTACACTTACACCAGCGAATTGATTAAGCTCAACAAGCTCCCTGTGGAAGTCAATACCGACGACCTCTACCACAGCGGAAAAGCCGATGAAATTCTTGAAATAAAAACTCACTACGAGATGCAATGGCTTGAACGTGGCCTCACCATCAAATATCTGAAGTTCCACCTTCCACACGAGGGTGAGCTCAAAGAGCCAGAAATCGACATTGAGATGGACACCTACCGCAGCTACAACCGTGGCTACATACAGATGCCTCAACTCTTGAATAAAGACGAAGATTAAATCACTCAATAAAATGACATTATATCCAAAACTCATACTTGATGCCCTCAGCACAGTGCGCTATCCTGGCACAGGAAAGAACATCGTGGAAATGGGCATGGTGGCCGACGACATACGTATTGACGGCAACAAAGTGACATTCTCGCTGATTTTCCAACGCTCAACCGACCCTTTCATCAAGTCGATTGTGCGCGCTGCTGAAGTGGCAATCAACACCCACATTAGCGAAGAAGTGGACATCAAAGGCAACATCAGCGTGACCACTGTGCAACCTACACCAGAAAAGAAGAAGGAAGACGAACCCCTGCCAGGTGTGAAAAACATCATTGGCGTTTCATCGGGCAAAGGCGGTGTAGGCAAATCTACGGTGGCAAGCAATCTTGCCGTGTCGCTTGCTCAACTAGGCTACAAAGTAGGTCTGCTCGATGCCGATATTTTCGGCCCATCTGTGCCTAAGATGTTTGGTGTAGAAGACGAGCAACTCTATATTCAAGAAATCGATGGCAAAAACCGCATTCTTCCTCTGGAAAAACACGGTGTGAAATTGCTCTCTATCGGTTTTGTCGTTGATAAGGAAAAGGCTGTGCTTTGGCGTGGTGCCATGGCAAGCAATGCACTGAAGCAACTCATCACCGATGCCGCTTGGGGCGACCTCGACTACTTCATCATTGACATGCCACCCGGCACAAGCGATATTCACCTCACCTTGGTGCAAACACTTGCCATCACTGGCGCTATCGTAGTCACCACTCCACAGGAAGTGGCGTTGGCCGATGCACGCAAGGGCGTGAGTATGTTCTTGGGCGAACAGGTGAATGTGCCAGTGCTTGGTATCGTTGAAAACATGTCGTGGTTTACACCCGCTTCACACCCCGATGAAAAATACTTTATTTTCGGTAAAGACGGCGGCAAAAATCTTGCAGAAAAACTCGGCGTGGAACTTCTCGGCCAGGTGCCATTGGTGGCAAGTATTTGCCGCGGTGGCGACGACGGTGTGCCTGTCACACTCCAGAACAGTGTATCTGGGCGTTCGTTCATCACTTTAGCTGAAAGCGTGGTGAAGGCTGTAGACAAGCGTAATGCCACCAAGCCTGCAACAAAACGCGTTGAAACACATTAAACACATAAAAATAAGTATCACGAAATGAAAAAATCATTACTTCTCATCGCTGGAGCAGCAATGCTGCTCAACAGTTGTGGTTCAGTGCCCATCACCGGCCGAAAGCAACTCAACCTCGTATCTGACAGCGAAGTGCTTCAATCAAGCCTCACTCAGTATAAAAGTTATATGAGTTCAGCCACCATTTCTGGCGAAAAGGCACAAAGCGAACAAGTGACCCGCGTAGGTAAAAAACTCGCTGCCGCTACCGAAGCATACCTCAAAGCAAACGGGTTGGAAGCTGAAGTTCAAAATTTTCAATGGGAATTCAACCTTGTGAAAAACAACGAAATCAATGCTTTCTGCATGCCTGGTGGTAAAATCGTGGTATATGAAGGACTGATGAAACTCGTGGCAAGCGACGACGAACTCGCTGTAGTTCTCGGCCATGAAGTGGCTCACGCAGTGGCTAAGCACAGCAATGAGCGCATGAGTCAACAAGTGCTCGCTCAATATGGAGCACAGGCCGTAGGCATCTTCACCCAAGGCAAGAGTGCAGCCACTCAGCAAATCGTTAACCAGGTCTACGGTCTTGGTGCCAACTATGGCGTGATGCTTCCATTCTCTCGCAAGCATGAGAGCGAAGCCGACAAGATGGGACTCGTGCTGATGTCGCTCGCTGGCTACAATCCTCGCACAGCGCTCAATTTCTGGCAAAAGATGGCTTCATCAAGCACAGCAAAAACACCAGAATTCATGAGCGATCACCCAAGCGATGCAAAACGCATTGCCGACATTGAAAAGGAACTCCCTGCCATCGAAAAGGAATACGCTTCTTACATCAACGCTGGCAAGAAGACAACCACCACTACCACAACAACAAAAAAGACAACCACTAAAAAGTCAACATCAAAGAAGAAATAACTCTTCTTAGGGTTAATACAAATATAGAGGCGAGAACCTGTGGATTCTCGCCTCCTTTATTTTATCACATTTTTCCGGATTGGGTTCACTTACCCCATCGATTCGACGGCTCAATCACCGAATGTATTGTTCGGTGAATTGCTTCACCACATTGGTGTATTCTTCACGATGGTCACTAAGCGAGCGGGCATGTTCGCTACCCTTTGCCATATATAGTTGCTTGGGCTGTGGCTTGGCATCGTAGATAGGCTTCGCCATCCATGTGGGTACAAAGTCGTCGTTGTCGCCATGAATCACCAGCATCGGCAGATGCGATTTCTTCACCTGCTCAAGTGGTGACGCTTCCTCAAAATCCCAACCATATTTCATTTTGCACATCCAGCTTGCCACATTGAGCAGCGGGAAAGGTGGCAAACCGAACATGTCGTCCAATTCATAAACAAATTCATCGTGCACACTGGTGTAGCCACAATCTTCCACAAAGCATTTCACATAAGGTTTTTGGTGCTCGCCCGATACGCACATTGCTGTAGCCGCGCCCATTGAGATACCATGCACCACCATCTGTGTCGATGCTGAATCGCCACGGAATTTCTCATTGGCAATGTCCATCCATGCCATCACATCCAGTCGGTCGAGCCACCCCATTCTGATGTGGTCGCCCTCGCTCTTTCCGTGCGCATACAGGTCGGGCAACAGCAGATTATAGCCCAAGTGATAGTAGATATAGCCCACGTGCATCATCATAGCGTTGCAGTCTTTATAGCCATGCACAAGCACCGCCACGCGATTTGACGGCTGTGGAGCACACACATACATGGCATTTAATTTATTGCCATTAATCTCCACAATGGTGTCGTGCATCGCCCCTGCATGTTTCAGGCTGTCGACCCACGGGCGCAAATAAGCGTTGTGCTTATAGAGGCGCTCCAGCGATTCGTCTACAGTGCGATGCTTAGGGCTCAAGGCAAAATCAAGCAAATATAGGCCACCTCCCACCAGCGACACAACCACCAGCAGCAACACCACACCAACGGTGATAGATATTCTCTTTTTTACTTTTGTTCGCATCATTTCTTTTATTGAGAATTATTCTATATGCACTTTATAGATATATTTGCCGCGAGAGCCTACCACAATTGAATTGCCCACAGCCACTGGCGATGATTCAAAGTTGTCGCCAATCTTTTCATCGCAAATGATACGGCCAGTTTTGCCTTCAATCAAGTAAATAGTGCCATAGGTGTCGCCAACGAGGATGAACAATTCGTTCTTTTCGTTGTAGAAACCCACTGGCGATGACCAAGAGTAATGCTTCAGCGGAGTTTTGTACACAATCTTGCCCGTACGCTTTTCAAACGCATAGAAATTGCCCATACCGTTCACTCCATCGTTGGCAAGTGTAGAAAACATCAAGTCGCTACAGTTGCCGCCACCCAACAGCGGAGTGCTATACATGCCGCCATCGAAGTGTTTGGTACCCATATTCAACTTGGTGCAAGGCACCTGAATTGCCCACACTTCCTGCCCGGTCAAGCCATCGAGTTTTGCCATGTAGCAGAAGCCCGAATTGCCTTGGTGGTCTACTTCCGAAGCCACATACACATAAGGCTTGCCATTCACCACCTCACAAACAGTGGTGGCATCGATATCGTCGTGGTTATCGTAATACCACACAGGCTTCATATTGTTCAAATTCACGCAAAGGATATTGCCGTGGTTGTCACCAAAGTAGCCGTAGTTCTTATATACGCATATACTCGATTCCACACCAGCACCTCCCATAGCGCCAGCGCGGGTGTATCTCAGTTTGCTGTGCACCTTCACCGAGTCGCCACGCACGTCATATTTATACACAAGGCCGTTTTCACTTGGCCAAATCACAAAGCCATCAACATAGAGCGGCGAAGAGTCGCAGCCTGGCCATGAGCGGGTGAGCTGAGGGTCAAGACCAGGAACTCTCATCACCACATCATGCTTGAAAAGGTCGATTACATTCTGGCAAACATCGCCATGGGCTTGCACTGCATGACCAGCATACACAAGGCCATTAAAGCGAGGGTCGATGGTTGGAGTGCCCTTCACAGGATTGCCCATATCCAGTGCTTCGCGAGAGGCCTTACCATTTTCGAAATTGATAAAGTGCAACTTACCGCAAAGCGAAGCCACCACTATTTCTTTTGATGAAAAATCCGAAGTGAGTTTGGCAGATGGTGTGCTCTTAAATTTCTTTACCACATCGCTTGGCCATTCCACATATAGAGGCTGACTGGTCCAGCCTGTGCCGCCACCCCACACACCTAATTTTGTGGGACTCATATCCACATCGGTTTCAAATGCCCAGTCTTGCACAATTTTTGTTGGACGTCCTTTCACTTTTCCGCCGAAATCTGCATTACGGAGTTGGTTGCCCCTGAATGCAAGTTGCGAGGGTGTTTCCAGATAGGGGTCATTAAACACCTTCAAGCTGACGTCCACGGTGCTGTCTGTCACTATCACATTCCATGTGAGTTGCTCCACCGACGTGTAGGAAGTATCAGGCAATGCCACTGTATCAATCACTACAGTATCCGAATCTTTTACAGATGCTTCACCTGTACCCGACTTACAAGAATACATACCAGTGATTGAAACCAATGCACTGAGCAGTAATAATTTCTTCATTTAATTCCTCTATTTATTTTTTCGGCACAAAAATAGTGTTTTTTTGCTAATAATTAGTTATTTTTGAGGTGCTAATTAATTATCCATCATTTAACCGACATCACTAATGAGAAAATTATTACTCGTTTTGACTTTGGCTGTCATTTGCACCACCTCGTCAATGGCAGTAATTACCATCGGCTCTAAGCAATATGCAGCCGACACACTTTTCCGTCGCCAAATTGGCCCTGGCATCGTCAATACCATCATCCGAATTCCGGATTATCCACTCAATGTGTATCTACTTGAGGCAGATATGAACAACCCTTACAACCGCGTGGAGACCACTCAAGGACAAAACCTACTCGGAAAGACGGAAGCACTTGTCACTGCCGCAAAACGCCAAACTACGGCATCGAAACGTGTGCTAGCAGGATGTAATGCCAACTTCTGGTGCGTGGCCAACCAGGGCGCACAGAGCAACTATATGCTCGGCTCGCCACTCGGAGGTGTGGTGCGCAACGACACCGTGATTGTGAATACTAACAATGTGAACGACACATGGGATGGCGGTCCCTCTCGCACTGCCATCGCTGCCATCGACCACGATAAGAATCTCATTTTCGGCCATTTCACTTGGGCAGCAACAGTGGGCAGCGACCGCCTTAATGCTCCGCTGGCTATCAATAAGATCAACAAACGCAACTTGGCCAACGAGCTCTGCCTCTGGAATGAGTATTTTGGCAGAACGCGCGAATTTGAAACCAACTGGACTGCAAACAACACCACCGGCACAAACAATGCCGACAACTATTACCTTGAGCTTGCAGAAGGTAGCAGTTGGGCTGTGAATAAGCCTATGACTTTCGTTATCAAAAAAATCGTTACCGATGCCGACCGCCAGACGCTGGGCAGCTTCGATGCCTGCATCACTGCCACCGCCTCTATGAAAACAGCCATGCGTGTGCACCAGGAAGGCGATGTAATCGTCGTGAACCAAGGCTGGACCACCAACGAACCCGACAAGCAGAAAATTTCGCCATGGATTGAAAATCTCGTGGAGGGCAACGCACCTGTGATGCACAATGGCGAACTCACCGGTCGCAACTACGACGAAACCTACAATTCGCAAGTGTATTCTCGCACTGCCTACGGTTGCAGTTTCGATGGCAAAAAGCTCTATATGATTGTAATTGACAAGTCGCAAAGCCCTAAATATGGCCTTTCTTCTGGATGTAGCACCGAGGTGATGTGCCAAATCCTCAAGAGTCTATTCCCCGACATCTCTGAAGTAGTGAACTACGACGCAGGTGGCTCGGCAGAAATGCTTGTGAATGGCGCTATCATCAACAAGACCACCGAAGGCACTCCACGCGCAGTGGCCACTGGTTGGTTGCTTGAATCCATCGCACCCGCCGACAATGAAGTGGCATCTATCCAATTCGCCGACGCAGCCCTTCGTCTGCCCATCTATTCTTCCTACCACCCTCAAATCATTGCCTACAATAAGTATGGCGATGTGATTAATGAAGACCTACAAGGCTTCACACTTTCATGCGACGCTTCGCTCGGTACCGCCGAAGGTCAAGACCTCACAGTGGCAGGAAATGTGCTCACCGGCACACTCACAGCCAACTATAATGGCATCACTGCATCGCTCAACATCACCACCATGTATGCTCAACCTGCCATTTCGCTCAAGCCGGTCATCACAGTCGACGACCAGGCTTGGCCTCTCGAAGTGACTGCCACCGTAAATGCACAAACCTACTATTATGAAGCGGAAAATCTGGAGTGGACCGTTGAAGACCCAACCATTGCAGTGGTGGAAAACGGCAAAATCCGTGGTTTGAAAAATGGCAAGACACTCATCACTTGTAAAATCGGCGAATTTCTTGACACCGACTCTGTTTCGGTTGAAATTTCACCCGAAACCTATCTATATCAGTCGTGGGACGGATGGACCCTCAAGGGCTCTGGCGCAAGCAATCTTTCTGTCAGCGAAAACGGATTGGTGAACTACACCTACAGCTCCACCCGTGCCCCTTATATTAAACTCTTGAAAGACGTCACCTTCTACAGCCTGCCTGATGAAATCGGTCTCACCTTCGTCAGTTCTGAACCTCTCGACTACATCCAAATCGATGTACGCAACCTCTACATCACCTCTGCCAACTATCAAAAATTTGAAGGCAACAATAGTTTCGAGGCTGGCAAGGAATACACTATCAAGGTAGACATGGACCAGATTGGCGGCATTAAAAGCCTCAACACCTACCCTGTCTACATACAGGAAATACGCTTCGTGCCCAACAAAACCACTGCCACCACAGGTGCTCAAACTATTGACATAAAAACATTCTATGCCCACTACAGCAAGCAAGCGCTTATAGGCGATGTTAATGCCGATGGAATAGTGAACGTGAGCGACGCCACAGCCCTCATCAACAAGATTCTCGGTACAGCCGACTTCCCATTTGAACGCAGCGACATCAACGCCGACGGCACCATCAACGTGAGCGACGTCACCGCCCTCATCAACCTCATTCTCGCCCAGTGAGAATGAACTCGGCAAGATGAGTAGCGGTGTGTCAGCGAAGCTGGCGCCGCGAACAGCGAACCTTGCCAACACTCCCTCATTCTCGCCCAGTGAGAATGAGCTCGGCAAGGTGAGCAGTGCAAACCGTGCACCGCCAAATTCAGATTTCCCCATTGTAAGCTCGTCATCCCTTGGAATCTTCCACTTTCAAACGGCAATAAAATAGGAAGTTAGAGTTTTTTTTCGTACCTTTGCACGCTCAAACAATATTATATGACAACATTCCAAGAATTAGGGGTCCGAGAGGATCTATTGCGAGCAATCGCCGAACTGGGCTACGAATCACCAATGCCCATTCAAGAAAAGGTTATTCCACATTTGCTTAACGAAGATTCAGATGTAGTGGGACTTGCACAAACAGGTACGGGCAAGACTGCTGCGTTTGGTTTGCCTACGCTCCAACGCGTCGACACCACTTCGAAAGCCACTCAAGCCATCATACTCGACCCAACACGCGAGTTGTGCATGCAAACTTGCAACGACCTCAACGACTACGCTAAATATATCGACGGCCTGCGCATCCTGCCAGTGTATGGCGGTAGCAGCATTGAGGTGCAAATTCGCGCGCTCAGAAAGGGCGTACAAATCATTGTAGCAACTCCCGGACGCTTACTCGACCTCATCAAGCGAGGCGAAGTAAACCTGGAGAATGTGAACACCGTCATTCTCGACGAAGCCGACGAAATGCTCAACATGGGCTTTGTGGACGATATCAACAACATTCTCGAGCATGTGCCCGAAAATCGCAAAATGCTCATGTTCTCGGCTACAATGCCACCCGAAATTGCAGGTATCGCCAAAAACTATATGCACAATCCACAAGAATATGTGATTGGTACACGCAACGAAGGCTCTGCCAATGTGCGCCACATCTACTATATGGTGCGTGCCAACGATAAATACTTGGCTCTGAAACGCATTTGCGACTATCTGCCTCGCGTCTACGGCATCATCTTCTGCCGCACTCGTGCATCGGCGCAAGAAATCGCTACCAACCTGATGGAGGACGGCTACGATGCCGACGCTCTGCACGGCGACCTCTCGCAAGCACAGCGCGATGCAGTGATGAAGAAGTTCCGTGAGCGTAATCTGCAATTGCTCGTGGCCACCGATGTGGCTGCCCGCGGTCTTGATGTAGACGACCTTACCCACATCATCAGCTACAGTCTGCCCGACGACAACGCCGTCTACAATCACCGCAGTGGTCGTACTGGCCGTGCCGGAAAGACGGGTGTTTCGATTGCCATTATCCACAGCCGCGAACGCAATAAGCTTCGCGACATCGAGAAGCATATCGGCAAGGAATTTGAACGTTGCGAGGTGCCGAAGCCCAACGCTATCATCGAAAAGCAACTTTTCAACCTCGCCGACCGTCTGGAAAATGTGGAGGTAAAGGAGGACGACATTGCCGAATACATGCCACAGGTGCTGAAAAAACTCTCGTGGCTCGACAGCGAGGACCTGTTGAAGCGCATGCTTTCACTCGAATTCAACCGCCTGCTCGAATACTATCAAGATGCTCCTGAACTCGACTACGTGCCTGAAAAGGAAAAGGCGAAAAAGCGTGAGAAGGTGAAATACGACAAGAGCCGTAACGACCACGACAAAGACTGCCGAACTGCAGAACCGGGATATGAACGCGTGTTTATCAACGCTGGTAAAGCCGATGGTTTCTTTGCTCCTACGCTCATCGAGCTTTTGAACAAGAACACCCACGGCGAACGCGTGGACCTTGGCCGCATCGACCTGCTCACCAACTACTCGCTTTTTGATGTAAAGGAAGGCGATGCCAAGCGAGTGGTGAAGGCGCTGAAAAACGCAGATTTCTTCGGCAAGCGCATCTATGCCGAAGTGGCTTCGCTCGACAAGAACTATGCCGACGAAACTGAAGGCACCGAATTGAAACTCAACAGAAAAGACCGTCGCCGCATGCAATTCGGAGCAAAAGAGCGCCATAGTGGCCGCCGAAGCAGCCGCAAGGAATTCCGCGATGAAAGAGACGAACGACGCACGCGTCGCGACAACGAACGAGGTTTCAAAAAAGGTGGCGAAAAGCGTGGCAAGAAAGAACGCCACGGCAATTTCGACAAATTCAAAAAGAAAAAATAACACCCATCACCTGATTTTTCTTGACTTAAAATAGCGATGCACCGACAATAACTGTTGGTGCATCAGTGTTTTTATTGTAACTTTGCTAATATTATCGAAACACTAAAAATGAAATTCAGTCATTACATAACAATCTGCATCCTTGCTCTTTTGGCAAGCTGCTCAAAAAGCAAGACCGACGCTGCTGTCAACACCCCTCAGGCCGACACCACCGAGGAAGCAAAAAAAGCGCTTCCGCAACAGGTGACCATCGCCATGGCTGGCGATATCATGATGGGCAACACTTGGCCCTACAACCGTCTGCCTGTGAACGACGGCAAAAACATTTTCGACGATGTGGCTCCCATTCTGCAAAAGGCGGATGTAGCTTGCGGCAACCTTGAAGGCGTGATTGCCCCACCAGAAGTGGGAGCGCCTCGTAAAAACCCCGCCAGCAAGTTGGCTTTCATGTTCAAGATGCCTCCACGCTATGTCGATTATCTGAAGAATGCTGGCTTCGACTTCCTCGGTCTCTCCAACAATCACATCTACGATTTCTTCAGTGCCCCCATCACCTACACCGAAAAGGCACTCACTGAAGCCGGTATCGGATTCGCTGGCGCAAAAGACCCCGCCAAAAAAGACAAATCGCACACATTCACTGCCTACAAGGAATCGGGAGGCGTGATTTATGGCTTCGCTTCGTTTGGCACCGAGCATTATAATGCCAGCCTTCTCGACGCGGCCTTTGTAAAGAGTATCATCAAAGAATTGCGCAGCAAGGCTGATGTGGTGATTATCTACTTCCACGGCGGTTCTGAAGGCAGCGTAGCACGCCATCTTCCAAAAGCAACCGAATTTTTCCACGGATGCAATCGTGGCAATCTTCGCGAATTCACACACCTGTGCATCGACAGCGGTGCCGATGTGGTGTTCGGCTCTGGCCCACATGTGGTACGTGCCATGGAGCTCTATAAAGGCCACTTCATTGCCTACAGTCTTGGCAATTTCTGCACTTGCGGCATGGGCATTGCAGGGCTCACAGGCTTGGCGCCATGTGTAACCATCGACATCAATCCCGGCGACGGCAAGTTTAAGGCTGGCAAAATTCACGCATTCCGCCAGCAACCCATGGCTGGGCCTAAAGCCGACAAGAGCGGTGCTGTGATTAAAGAAATCAGAGAACTCACAAAAGCCGACATCAGCAATTCCGCACTCGTCATTGCCGACGACGGCACCATCAACATCAAAAAATAGAATATGACTACGAAACACATCATATTAGCAATCGCACTCATGCTCACATCCTCCGTGGGCCGAGCAGAATCGGTGCGCGACTTCTTCATCAGCGAGCCCGGAAATGTGTTCGAGCTCCTCACACAAGGAGTAAGAGCAGCCATGATTACCATGGCTGAACAAGGTCAGAAAATCGAAAGCGAGAACTTGCATCACGGCACGGCAAAAATCGATTCACTGAGCTCCACATTCATGTCGGTGAAATGCTCCGATGTGAAGCAAGTGGAACTGAAATTGCTTACCAAAGGCACCAGCGACACAGTAATTGCCGTGGTAGAAACCATGCAACTCCCCGCTCTCGACAGCCGCATCTCGTTCTACGACTCTAATTGGCATCCCCTGCTACTGAACAAATACATGAAAGGTAGCGAACTGAAGATGACCGATTTCTTCCGTCCCGGCACTCCAAAAGAAAAGATGGACGAATTTATGCGTATCATCCGCTTCCCTCTCATCATGATGACTTTTGGCAAGAATGACGGTCAACTTGTGGCATCACAACAACTGAAATCATTCCTCAGCCGTGAGGATTACAATAAAATCAAACCATACCTTATCGACACCATCACTTTCGACATCGACAAGGTGAAACTCAAACGCACAAAATAAAGCCTCATATGGCAGACAACACCGACATTATCAACAAGGAACAAGCGGTCAACGCAATTTCGCTGCTTGAATTCAACGAACGCATCAAGCGATTGGTGACCAACCCGAGCGTAACCAATTGTTGGGTGGTGGCCGAAACCACAGATGTAAACTTGAAAAATCACTGTTACCTTGAACTTTTGCAGAAAAATGAGCAAGGACAAACTGTGGCTAAAATCAAAGCTGTAATCTGGTCCTTTAGATTCCAAATGGTGAATGCCCGATTCAAAAGCGTCACAGGACAAGATTTCGGCAAAAATATGAAGGTGATGGTGAAAGTGACTGCCAACTTCCACCCGCAGTTTGGCATGAGCGTGGTAATCGACGACATCAACCCCGAATTCACTTTGGGCGACATGGAGCGCCAGCGCCAGGAAATCCTCAACCGTCTGACAAAGGAAGGCGTCATCAACCAGAACAAATCGGTGCCTGTGCCTCCTGTGCTACAACGCATTGCCGTCATTTCGGCGGAAGGTGCGGCTGGCTATGGCGACTTTATAAAGCAACTTTTCGGCAACCAATACGGTCTGAAATTCTACCCTTGCCTCTTCAAAGCCACCATGCAAGGGGTGAACACAGTGCCCTCTGTGATGGAAGCACTCGCCAAAGTGGAAAGGCATCAAGACCTTTTCGACTGCGTGGTCATCATTCGTGGCGGAGGCGGAACTGCAGAACTCAACTCTTTCGACAACTACGACCTGGCACGACGTGTGGCCACTTTCCCGCTGCCAGTGATTGTGGGCATCGGCCACGAGAGGGATGTGACAGTGCTCGATTATGTGGCAGGCATACGCGTGAAAACGCCTACTGCAGCCGCCGAGCGCATCATCCTGCAAGCGGCCAACGCCTTGGCACACATTGGCGAATTAAGCAACCAGGTGGTGAATATCGCGCGCGACTACATTTCTCGGGCAAAGGAACAGCTTTCCTTCTATGCCGGCAATGTGCCAATTCTCGCACAGCGCATCATTGAGACCAACGCTATTCGTCTGCAAAACTACATCCAGAATATCCCGCTCCATGTGCAGCGCCGCATAGAAAATGAGAACGCAATGCTCACTCGCCACAACGACGCCATCAAGAGCGCTGTGTCACAACTCTCGATGAAAGAGTCGATGCGCCTCGAAGCGCTTGCCGACAAAATAGAACTCCTTTCACCTCGAAAAGTGATGGAGCGTGGCTACACCCTCACTATGTGCGATGGAAAAATTGTGACCGATGCATCACAAATTGAGCCTGGCCACACCATTACCACCCACTTCCGCGACGGCAAAGTGGTGTCCACCGCCAATAAAATCATCAAGAACTAACAAAAAAAACGACAACAATATGGAACAACAAAACGAACTCACTTATTCCGCAGCAGTTAAAGAACTGGAAGAAATCGTGCAACTCATGCAAAGTCCCGACTGCTCTGTCGACAACCTCGGCAAATACACCAAACGCTCAGCCGAACTGCTGAAAATCTGCAAAGAAAAACTCACCGCCACCAACGAAGAAGTGCAGAAAATCATCCAACAACTCGACGAATCCACCAAATAACAAACAGATACAAGCAATAAGAATCGGGCCGTTTCAAGCGAAACGACCCGATTCTTTTATTATGCTGTGCACTATTTGTGCAACCCAATGTGTCATTACATTATTTTCAACTATGCGCCTTATTTTTCTTGGAGGAGGGCCACTGCGTAGGCAGAGATGCCTTCTTCGCGACCTGTGAAGCCGAGACGTTCGGTGGTGGTGGCTTTGATACTCACTTGGTTGAGTTCGCATCCTAAACATGCTGCCAACTGCTCTTGCATGGCTGGAATATGAGGATTGATTTTTGGGCGCTCAGCGCAAATGGTAAGGTCGCAATTTCCCAGCACATAACCTTGTTCGTCAATCAGACGAGCCACTTCACGCAACAGTTTTCTACTGTCGATTCCCTTGTAGCGCGGATCCGTATCAGGAAAGTGATAACCGATATCTCGCAGGCAAGCAGCGCCCAGCAGCGCGTCGCACAATGCGTGAATTGCCACATCTGCATCACTATGGCCGAGCAAGCCAAGCGAATGCTCTATCTTCACACCGCCAAGCCACAATTCGCGGTCTTCCACGAGGCGATGCACATCAAAACCCATTCCAATTCTCATGTTTGTCGTATCTATTATAGATTTATTATTCGATGAGCTGTCAATAAAAAGAAAAAGTTAGATATCATTTCTAATACCTAACTTTCCCATATCACGATTATTAATTATTTGCGTCCGAAAAGATTCTTAATGCCGTCCATGTCAAATGAAAGCGTGAAGCGGAGAGTTTGGTCGAGTGGACTGTTCTGCGCAGTAGCAATCATATATGAGGCGTCAATACGAAGCACATTAAGCGCGAAACCAGCACCGAGGCCGAAATATTGTCGGTTGCCGGCAAACTTGCTTTCGTGGAAATAACCACCACGGAGGAAGAACTGCTGGTTGTAGGCATATTCAGCACCTAATGAATAAGTGATGCGCTTAAAGGTATTCTTGTCGAAAGAATCGAAAATACCAGAGATTGACGACTTATCCTTCCATGCCTGAAGTGCTTCTTCATAGGCTTCCAAATCGGGATATTCCGACAAGCGAGGCTTTGCTGGAACGAGAAGTTTGTTGGCATCGAGCGAAAGTGTAAGGTTGTGGTAGTCAGCCAATGGGAATGTAAAGGCTGTACCAATACGCAAGTTGGTTGGCAAGAATGCAGGGTTATCGCCGTGGTCATACGACACCTTTGAGCCCACATTCGAGAGGTTCCAACCCCAAGACCATTGACACTCGTTGCGACCAATCACTGGATAGGTGGTGAAGTAACCCGAGATGTCGGCAGCAAATGCTGAAGCACCCTTTGTTCCTTCCGTTGAAGAATATTCTGAATAGCCAAGGTCGCTGTAAATGTAGCGCAAAACCACACCCATAGAGAACTTTTCGCTCAACTTGCGAGAATAACCCACATCCACCGACATTTCAAACGGATTGATACTTCCGATTGAAGCACCGCCCTCTTCACGACCTTGAATTTCACCAAGCGAGAAATAGCGCATCGACGCACTCACTGCCTGGTTGTCGCCACCGCCAAGTTTCCAATAGCCGGATAGGTTTGCCAGGAAGATGTCGTTCACAATCTTACGCAACCAAGGTGTGTAACTCAAAGCCACACCAGCGCTGCTCTCTGCAAAAGCGTATTTCGATGCGTTCCAGAATTGTGAGTTCACATCAGGGTCGGTTGCAACACCGAGGTCACCCATAGAAGCACCACGTGCATCTGGAGTGATACCGAGTGAGGTTACACCTGTGGTGATAGGGTTGAAATCCTGTTCTTTAATGTCGCCGTCTTCCGCTTGGGCTGCCAATGCACAAGTTGCAACCATTGCTGCGAATATAAATAATTTATTCAGTTTCATCAATCTAAATATAGTTGGTTACTAACAATAATAACTCCAAAATCCTTTTATTATTGTGCTATCACAAAAAAAACATCCCAAATTCCCGAATCTTGCGTTCAATATAAGTAAAAAAATCTACGGAAACCTCTCCAAAGAAAAAGTTTCCGTAGCCTATCTGATTATATGGTTTCAGGACAATACTGACCTGAATCACATTTCTTATCTCAACATCTGTTTTGATGTGCTCATTGTGCCATCTATGTAGGTGGTCACAACAATATTCGCTCCTGCAAATGGCTCTGCGCTTTCAACACCGGCAAGGTTCACAAAGCGCACACTCTTCACCTCGCGAAGGTTCATATTCACGTCATCAATGCCGATAGGGATATCGCTACCAAATTTCACTACAAGTTCATCGTCGGCTATATAATACTGTTCTGTACCTTTTTTTCTATAGTAAGCACGAACGATAAAGTTGGCTTCTGGTTCCACTGAAGTCGAACCGAACACGCCGCTTGGCCAGGTGATTTCGTCACCATTATTAAGAATAAACTTTTCAAAAGCGCTGCCAATACCTTCTATCGAATTATTTGCAATAGGTGAAAGGGACACATTGTTAAAGAACATGTAGTCGTCGGTGCGATACTGAATTTCTGGGTAGTATTCACCATCACCATCCACTGTGCGCCATGCACGCATACCCACCAATTCATATTCATCCATTTGCGAATCAGCAAGAGCAAGAGAGCCACTCAAAGTGGCAGTGTAATAATAGCCTCTTCCTTCATTCACTGTGTAGGAATATTTTGAGCGCTCTAATTCTTGAACATCAGCATTTAATATAGCAGCATTCATATTGGTGCGAGGCAAGCCATAAGTATTGTTGCCCACCTTCAAGGCTGCGCAAAGGTCGTTGTCAACCTCCAGGTCGGTGATGTCGAAAGTCTGGTCGGTAGCGCCCATCGTTCCAGCCAGGGTGTGGTTGTTATACACATTCACACCACTCAATCCCTGAATATCGCCGTGAGTCACATTCACGCGCAATGTGTTCTGGCTATCTAATGCGTGGTCAGTATCGGCCAAAATTTGTGCCTGTGTATAACTCACTGCACCATTTGCGCTAACCAAATCAGCAGAAATGCTTCCCGAATAAATAGGTACTACCACACCGCTCAAAATGGTGCCTTCGGTGTTTCGCACTTCGTATTCATAACTTTCAACCATGTGCTCAAGAACAGGTTCATTGAAATATTCTGGGATTTTCATACCTGATGAAACACGGCCTGTAAATGCCACTGCCGTCTTGTCATAACGGTTGGTCGGGTCAATATCGAAATTATCCGATTTTGTAAAAGTATAGTTTGTGGCATCCACAGCAAATTCGCCAAGATAAGTTTCCACATCCTCACTTGGAGAGGCGCCATGCACTATGCGGTAAAGCTTCAACTGCTCGCCCTCCAACCTTTTGGTATGATTGAGTGAGTTCTTATAGATATTAAGATTCTTCTGCTCGTCAAACTTCGAAAGATTAGCTACCGTCATCTGGTCGTATTTCACCGTCAAATCCACCATCATATTCACACCTTTGGCATTGTTGGTGAAATAATTATAAGTAATTCTACTATTAGGAGCATCGCTCACGAAATAAGTGGTCGTTGCTCCACCTTCATCTACCAAGACTTGCCTTTCCACTCCCGAAGTAGCAATGCTGGAAATATAGTGATTCACACTCTCGTCATCAACGAAGTTTTCAGTCACACCCGTAGGGTCGGACGGCATCTTCACCCGGAAGCGATATTTCTTTCCAACACGGTCGAAGAAATACTCGCCAGTCATATTTCGCGATTGCCTCGACACTGTAGCAGTCGACATTTTAGGCAATTTATCTGCCGCCTCATCTAGATAGAGCTGAATCAAATGGTTGTTTTGACAATAAAACGCGGTAATCTTAGGATTGTGGCTCAAATCAAGTTCGTAAAGGTCGTTGGTGTGAAGTGAAAGCGTTTTAAGATTAGGACACGGACTCAAGTCCACATCATGCAAATTACAAGTCATCGCCCACAAAATTTCAAGCTTGCTACAGCCAGAGAGGTTTAAAGAATTCAACCGTCTATTCGTGTAACATTCCAGCTCATACAGCTCAGGGTTGTGGCTCAAATCAAGAGATGGCAAATCATTGTTCATCGCATTCAATATTTCCAATTTTGAGTTATGGCTCACATCAAGGGATTGAAGAACATTTTCATAACAATACAATTCTTTAAGCGACACACAGTCGTCGACGTTTAGCGTCGGCAACGAGCACTTTCGGCATTGAATCATCTCAAGGCTTGTGCAGCCCGAAAAATTGATTGAGGTGAGAGTTGAACTTTGAGCACAAGCAAATTTTTTAGATTGGTGAGGTTGCTCACATCAATAGATTGAAACTTATTACCATTGCAGTAAAAAAGTTCAAGAGCTTTACAAGTGCTCACATCTATTGTGGTCAGAATATTCCTTTGGTCTTCAGCGGGAAGAATATCGCCTGAGGAATTAAAACCGCAGTTAAACTCCCTGAGAGCGGTGCATCCGGTCACATTTATCGAAGTCAGTCGGTTGTTGGCGCACATGAAATAATAGAGGGCATCCAATCCGTGAACATCGAGCGTGGTAATCTGGTTGTCATCACACACGAAGAACTCCAATTTAGTGCATGGGCTCACGTTCAAAGTGGTTAAATTGTTGACTTCACAATTCAGAATCTTAAGTTCTCCACAACCCGTCAGATTAATTGAAGTCAATTGATTTTTTTCACACTTGAGTTCCTTGAGCAACGGATTATTGCTCACATCAAGTGTCTGCAAGTTGTTGCTCCCGCAACGCAAAATTTGAAGTATTGGGAAATGTTCAATACCAACAAGGGATGAAATACCCTTATTTATAACTTCAATTTTTGCCACTTCGCTGGTTTCAAGTGTATTTCCACCTTCACCAAAAGCTTGCGACAAATAATTTCTAAAATTAGCGTCCGGAAAATTCGATTCATTGATTTCTAAAACTTCTCCGTGTAACGAGAGTGGCAATATCAAGGCCACAATAGCAATTAACCCTTTCTTAAGCATTTTCATATTTAAATCCGAGTAAAAAATATATAGTCCTTTAAGTAATAATTATGCAAATATACAGCTTTTCCTCCTCATCAACAACATTTCCACACAATTTAACAACAAATAAAACAAAATCATATCGAAAACCTCAATTATAATTAACAAATACACACTGTCACAAAAAAAGCAGATTACCTCAAGTGAATCTTGCTAACGCCTATCTAAAACAAAAAAATCGCGGAACCCTTCGTTGCCCAGCCAAACCGGACTTGAAGGATTCCGCGATTTATGAATGATTTTGTACCTATTCAACCTGCTCGATTAGCGGCGGTCACCGAAAATGCGGAGCAAATAGAGGAACAAGTTGATGAAGTCGAGATACAGTGTGAGAGCGCCAATAGCAGCGAGCTTGCCCACATTTCGCTCGTCGGTTTCGAGAGCCATTTGCTTAATCTTTTGGGTGTCCCATGCAGTAAGGCCAATGAAAATGGCTACACCTGCCAGGCTAATTGCCCAAGTGAGAGCAGGGCTTGCCAAGAAGAAGTTTACAAGCGATACCACGATAAGGCCAATCAGCGCCATAAACAAGATTGAGCCCATCTTTGAAAGATCTTTCTTTGTGATATAGCCATAAGCTGCCATCACGCCGAAAGTGGCAGAGGTGATGAAGAAGGTCTTCACAATTGAATCGCCTGTATAAGCGAAGAATATAGGAGTGAGAGTGACACCTGTCAGCGCAGAGTAGACATAGAATAAAAGCGATGCAGTGGTGGCACTCATCTTATTAATGCCTGCCGAGAGCCAGATTACCACACCAAATTGAGCGATAATCAATACCCAGAAAATTGCACGGCTTGAGAAAATCATTTCAAGCAAAGCTGGAGAACTTGCAATGCCGAGCGAAACAAATGCTGTGACAAGAATGCCCAAGAACATTTTTCCAAACACGCGTTGCATTGTCTTAGCAATGTAAGACGACATACTCAATTCAGCCTGCATAGCAGAAGCTGAACCATAGCCTTGTTGGCCGTTGAGATAATTCAATTCGTTCATGTTATTTTTCTATTAGGATAATTAAAAATTTCTTTTTTAAAATATCACATTGCAAAAAGTGTGCCAAATTCATTACATGCGTTCAGGCACTTCCACGCCAAGCAAGCTGAAGCCACGACGGATAATGTCGGCCACGGTGCGAGAAAGCGACAGGCGGAATGCACGAGCCACACCGTCTTCTTCCTTCAAGATGCTGTAGTCGTGATAGAATTGGTTGTAGCCCTTTGCAAGTTCAAACACATAATTAGCAATCACAGCAGGACTATATGAGCGACCAGCTTCCGAAACCACTGATGGGAAATCGGCAATGCGTTGGATAATTTCGATTTCCTTGTCGTTTGGCTCGTAAGCAGTGATATCGGTTGCAGCATCTGCTTCTTCGCTCTTGCGAAGCACTGAACGAATGCGGGCATAGGTGTATTGCACGAATGGGCCAGTGTTGCCGTTGAAGTCAATCGACTCTTGTGGGTTGAAGAGCATATTCTTGCGTGGGTCAACCTTGAGGATGAAATACTTGAGTGCGCCAAGACCGATAATGCGGAACACATTGTCCATTTCTTCTTCAGGCACACCTTTGAGGCGGCCTTCACTCATCTTGCGAGCAGTTTCAATCATTTCGTCCATCAATTCGTCGGCATCAACCACAGTGCCTTCGCGGCTCTTCATCTTACCGTTTGGCAATTCCACCATACCATAAGAGAAGTGAATCAAGTCCTTACCCCAACTGAAGCCGAGCTTGTCGAGCAAGAGTGAGAGCACCTGGAAGTGATAGTTTTGTTCGTTGCCCACCACATAAATCATCTGGTCGATTGGGAAATCCTGGAAACGAAGTTTTGCAGTGCCAATATCTTGAGTCATATACACAGAAGTGCCATCGGTGCGGAGCAATAGTTTGTGGTCGAGACCATCAGCTGTGAGGTCGGCCCAAACAGAATTGTCGTCCTTGCGGTAGAAGATGCCCTTGTCAAGTCCTTCAAGCACCTTCTCCTTACCTTCGAGATAAGTGTTGCTTTCGTAGTAAATCTTGTCGAAGCCCACACCCATGCGAGCATAAGTTTCATCAAAGCCGGCATACACCCATTCGTTCATGGTGCGCCAGAGCGAGCGAACTTCCTCGTCGCCATCTTCCCACTTCTTCAGCATCACACGAGCTTCTTTCATCAAAGCAGATTCGCGTTCGGCTTCTTCCTGGGTCATGCCGCCTTCCATAAGTTCCTTCAGCTCAGCCTTATAGTGCTTGTCGAATTCCACATAGAAATCTCCAATCAGGTGGTCGCCCTTCTTGCCTGCCTGCTCAGGAGTTACGCCATTGCCCCACTTCAGCCAAGCAAGCATCGACTTGCAGATGTGAATACCGCGGTCGTTCACGATGTTGGTCTTCACCACCTTATTACCATTAGCCTCCATAATCTTGGCAAGGCTGAAACCGAGAAGGTTATTACGCACGTGGCCAAGGTGGAGTGGCTTGTTGGTGTTAGGAGAAGAGTATTCAATCATCACCAATCGGCTGTCTTCGGTCACAGGCTTGAAACCAAAGTTTTCATCAGCAGCAACGCTCTGAAGAACTGAAGTCCAGAACGAAGGCTTAATTGTGATGTTGAGGAAGCCCTTGATGACATTGAATTTCTCAACAGCATCACAGTTTGCCACCAAATATTCGCCAATTTCTTGAGCGGTGTCTTCAGGACGCTTGTGAGATGCCTTCAAGAATGGGAATACCACGATGGTAAGATTGCCTTCAAACTCCTTCTTTGTGGTAGAAGGCACAATGCTCTCGGCTGCCACTTCGGCGCCATAGAGCGCTTTCACCGCTTCAGCGGTGGCTTGAGCTAAAATATTATCAATCGACATATATATAGATTTTTCTAAATTACATATTATTTCAACTTACAAAGTTACGAAAAAAAACTGGTTCTCACACTCTTCCTCTCCAAACCTCTTGCACCAAAACAAAAAATTCCTCCAAAAGCCGCCACTGCAACGCATAAAATAGATGGAAGCCATCACTGCAACGACTTCCACCTTTTTTTACTTTGATATTTCACCTTCCTCGTTACACCACCTTTTGAATGGTAAACGATTTGGCGTGCAAGAGATAACCTTCCACTGTGGTGTTCCACAACTTTGATAGTATTGAGCAATACCTCTTCACCTGTCGCTCATATCCAGCCTGTTGCTTTGCACTCGGTTCATCGCCAAACTTGTAGTCGATTACCAAAGTTCGTCCATCCTTTGTGCGAACAATGCGGTCGGGACGCAAATGTTTAGCTTCTTCAGCGCCCGAAGCAGGGATGAAGATGGAGCGCTCATTATACACCTTATTGCCCACGGCAAACCACTGTGTTGTTTGCGGGTCGGTAATCAAGCGGTCGATGAACTGCTTCGTGCGTTCAATGTTCCAATAATGTTCGCCTTCATTATCAATAATTCGGCGGCGCACAGCATACTCAAATGCTCGATTTACATCGTTCTGTGTGCGGATGCGGCTCATAATTCGGTGCAAACGATTACCGCTATCTTGACTTTCGGTGACCAGTTCTGGAAGTTTCACCTTCAATTTTGCCAATGCAGGCTTCACGGTGTAGTCGGGCATCATTTCATCATCATTTTCAGAATCGTCCTCACTATCCGCACTCGGTGCTTCATAGTCGTCTTCTATGCCGAGCGAATAATAAGCCAAACGTCCCTCCATACCCGTAATAGAGCTATTCACAGCCACACATCCCTCCAAGTTAGGGAAATAGGTGAGCAAGTGTTCATTGATTTTCGTGATTGAATCTGCCTCAAAATTCTGCGGCAGCGCTTGCGAGAATATATGCAAAGCCTGGCGTGGACGGGTGAATGCCACATACGATTTGTTGAGGCTGTCGATTACACACTCTTCCTTCTGTGGCGAGGCAAACGAAGAAAATTCAGGAAGTTTGTTCAGCAAATTGCCCGACATCGGAATCAGTGGCGGAACGATAGATTCGTCGCCGTCAGCAGGCACGCCCAGGAAAGGCCGTTCCTCTTCATCGGGGTGTAACCAATATTTACGAGGAACCCAAACCATTCTGTCCATTTTGCCCATTTCCCATTCAGCAAATGGCACAATCACACATGGGCGCTCCAACCCCTTTGCCTTGTGAATGGTCATCACCTCCACAGCATTAGCATTCTGCCCCGAAGCGATGGCCAATTTATCTTTTTTGGTGTTCCAATATTTCAGAAATTCATATATGGTGCCGCCATTGCTACGCTGAGAGCAGAAATCAAGCACCACCCCTTGAAACGCAAGAAGGAAAGTAGTTTCGCCACCTTTGTTCAATCCGATAGGCTCCAGATATTCCATGATGATTTTATCCACCACACCCACAAGATTCGACTGCTCGTTCTTTGGATTTGGCAAAATTTTCTGGAGTTGTTCTGCAAATATAGCCACCTGTTCATCCACGGGCTTCTTGCGAAGCTCATCGTTGGCACGGAACACATTTGCGAACAATTTACCTGAATCGGCACCGGCGCCGGCTTGTCCCATTGCCTGTCCGAAATCGTGAAGAGTTTTGTAGAAGAGTTGTTCTCTAAGGCGCTTCTTCATCAGGGCCAGCTCTGCCGATTGCTTATTGCCGCTTGCCTCATCTTTGGCATCTTCAGCAGCTTCTTCATCTTGTGTAAATTGAGTGGAATTGATAAAATGCAGCACACTCACCACCATTCGCACCGCCGCCGAGTTCTGCAGCTTCAGTGATTCGGCCGACACGATGTTGATGAGGCGGTTGGGATTCTGCTGGTTGTGCTCAAGAATCGCCTTCACCACTTCATCGCCTTCACCGTTTTTATTCACCAATACCAAGATTTTCCCGAATGGGTAACCCAGGCGCTCGTGTTGGTCGAGAATATATTCAGGAAGGCATTTGAGCACACCTTCTTTTCCGTAAAATTCCTCTCCGGCCGCCGATTTATAGATATAGGGGAGCGGGCCAGTATTTTTCGTAGGCTTGCCATACACCACATTCAATTTCACAAACCCCTTCACGCGCTTTGCCTCGTCTTCTTTATTTTCCATTTCTGGATAATCTTGATGCAGTTTGCTGTAGGTTTTCTGTAATTTTGTGTACGACACATGATTCGCCTTATAGTATTCCAACACTTTTTTGAAGAATTCGTTGTTGAAATCTATCACCTTCTTTGTGCTTCGGCGGTTTGTTTCAAGCGACACACTGTCGTTATAGTTAGCGCTGAATTCGGTGGGCAATGCGGTTTGAAACAAGTCGGGGTCGCTGTTGCGGAAACGGTAGATACTCTGCTTTTCGTCACCGATGATGAGGTTGGAGTGACCATCGGCAAGACTATTTTCAAGCAAAGGCTTGAAATTGGTGTACTGCTTGCGACTCGTATCCTGAAATTCATCAATCATGAAGTGATTGAGCCACACCCCCATTCGCTCATACAGAAACGGCACGCCACTGTCGAGAACCTTTTCTATCAGGTCGGCAGTGTCAGAGATAAGAATCAAATTGTTGTCCTTGCGATATTGTTCCAGATACTCATCAATTTTTCCGAGCAGTCCAAGTTGCCAAAGATTGGATAAAACATCTTTCACCGCTTTCACTTTCTCTATAAAAGCCGCATATTCCTTCAACAACTGGTGGAGCTTGGGAATATAATTTTGAATTTGGTCTTCGCAGAGCACATTTTTATTGAAGCACTTTTGCAACTTTTCGGTAGATTCCGATTCGGCATATGACAGAATTGTGTTCACACTGTTTCCAAGCGACTTCAAATCACTGAATTGGGCCAATTTCACTAAAGGATATTTTTTATTCAAGTCGGAAAGGTCCACATTCATCTCATTCAGCAAATCAGCCACACGGGTATGGAAGTTGTTGATACCATCTTCGCATTCTTTCCTTATTTCTGCCAGCGCCTTCGCGAACTTCGACAATCGGGATATTCCACTACCGTCGCCCATATCTTTCAGATATTCACGAATTTGGTCGTGGTGTTTCATGATGGTTTCTTTGCCGAGTGCCTGTGCAAATTCCGCCAGATTATTCACCATACTGTTGCCGAAGAAGTTCCAGTCGCTTTTGCTGTTCACCTGGCTCTCTACATATTCTTCCACCCATTTCCCTATGTGTCCAGAATTTCGACCTTCACCGATAGTCTGCATCAAGCTCTGCACCGCCTGATACATCGCATACTTTTCATCGAGTTGGAGCTCGTAGTCGTATTCCCTGTCAAGTTCATACACGAATGTACGAAGCACCGTTTGGAAAAACGAGTCGATGGTGCTCACATTGAAGGCTGTGTAGTCAAACAAAATATCTTCAAGGGCACACTTGGCAGCCTCTTTCAGTTGCTCGGGCGTGGTGGAAGGGTGAGCCTTGAGAAAATCTTTCTCATAGTGCACACATGTGCCAAGCGACAGTTCATGAAGGCGAACCACAATTCGCTCCTTCATTTCTGCCGTAGCCTTGTTGGTGAAAGTGATGGCTAATATGTGCTGATGATAATTGCAATGCTTCGGACGCAAATTGCCTTTTTTGTCCCACAGCAGTTGCTCAATATAAATTTTGGCGAGAGTGAAAGTTTTACCCGCACCCGCCGAAGCTTTAATTACATGTAAATTTTTGTCAGTGTGCATATCCAGTTTTGGTATTATGATTAGTTTTCAATTATTAAATCACGCGAGCCTTGAAACCCTTCTTCTTGAGCAATTCCACGATTTTTTCGCGGAAATCGCCTTGAATCAGAATCTCGCCTCCACGAGCCGACCCACCCACACCACACTGGCGTTTGAGATCGGCAGCGAGTTCTTTCAGAGCTTCATCGTCGCACAAGAGGTCGGTCACGAGTGTCACCTTTTTACCATTGCGGCCCTTCTTGTCGAGAAGCACATTCACCATCTGCTTCCCCTGCTGGGCAAGAGCATCACCAGCAGGTTCTTCAACAGGATTTTGTGCTTGCTTTATATCTTCATCCGAAGGCACTTCCATATTGAAAGCAGCCCCAAGTTTTTCTCTCCAGTCTTGCATAATCTTGAAGTATGAAATGAGTGTTTTTTATTTCCACAAAAATAGTGCTTAAATTGGGCATTACCAAAAATGACACCAAATTTTTTAAGCACTATCCAATTCAAACATTAAGTTTTTTAAAGGCTGTGACCATCCTCTTGCAGTACAACCAAAGTGTGGACGCACTGTTCGGCAGATATTCCGCCCCTATTTTTTAGCCTTGAAGAGCACATTCCCCTGCTCATCGAGGAAACTCACCTCCTTGCCATCGGCCGAAACGGAGTAGCGAGCCACCTTGTTGAAAGCCGCCACAAATTCATCCTCCCTCATTTCATCTGGGCAATACATCTTTGTCATTGCTCCCATTGCAAATGTGAGTTTGCCATCTTTTCCCACAGTGTAGTCGGCCATAATTTGGTTGCATCCCACAGTGGCATTCACTCGCCCTTTGGCGAATGTGATGCTTGGAGCCTCGTTGATTGTCTGGAGTGGGGTGCCATTGAGTTCTGTCAGTGCATACGACTGATTGGCAAGTCCGGCGGTGGTGCTCTTGCACGACACGCACATCAATGCAGCAGCCATTGCTGCGAAGTAGTGATATTTTCTCATAATTCTATAAATTTTTGTTCTGATATTACGACACAAAAGCATGCCTTTGGTTTAATTGACGCCCGTATTCTGCCCATAAAAAATGCTACAAATGCCCATATCACGGGCTCAAAATGAAAATTTGGAAAAAATTATGCTTTTTTTGTAGAGCTATTTCAAATAAAAACATTACTTTTGCTGAAAGTTTACTATTAATTATTCACTAACTAATTTTTTACTACAATGGCATACGTAATTGATGACACTTGTGTAGCATGTGGAACTTGCGCATCTGTTTGCCCTACTGGCGCAATCAGCGAAGGCGACAAGTACGAAATTGATCCAGACACTTGCATTAGCTGCGGTTCTTGCGTTGAAGCTTGTCCTAACGGCTCAATCCAAGAAGGCTAATCTCATCTGAGACCTTTTTTTTGACTACAGAAAACAAAAGTCGTGCTTCCTGATGGAAGCGCGACTTATTATTTTCATACAGAGGTTGTTCGTATTGCTATTTCACCTGGAAGTTGAGCACAGTGCAACTGCGACTGGTGCGCACAAACAGCGGGAATGTCTGCGACTTCATTTCTGCAGGCATCGCTGCCAGGGCACCCGGGCGAAGGCTCACCTGAAGGTCGGTGTAAGTATGCCCTTGTTTGGTGACTTTACATTCAAAATATTTGTCATAAGGCTCTGGTATCAAGCCCTCGCATTCCTTGGCAGAAAGAGCCACAAGCAAAGGAGCGCTCTCCGATACAGCCCCCCACTCACTATAAGCCTTGGGCAATCCACCAGGCACTGGCATATATTGCGCAAAATTCACAATCGCACCCACCTTATGCTTTTCGTCTTCATCTTCATAGATGAAGTCGTCAACCCAAACGCGGTAATAAGGGCGGTCGATTCTGATAGCCAACCTACCGGAGGGGAAGCGTACCACATCCTCAGTGCGGACTGCCAAAATGCCGGCGTACTGCTCTACGGCTGCCTTGTCGGTGAGTGTGTTGAGTTCTGGCTCCTCCTCTTCCACATGCCCCAAATCGCGTGCTTTATGCACTTCGATAAACTGATACGCTTCCGACACAAAATTCATGTCACGATTGATAAAGATATCGGTTTTCCCCATCAAGGTCTTACCATGATCTTCATTCATCATATTGAGCGCGACCATATCATCGGGTATGTCGAACGGGTCGGTGTCGCTACACGACGCAAGCGGCAACAAGACCGATGCCAGCATCAAAAATTTCAGATAACTTTTCTTCATTACTGCAGTAGATTAAAATGCATATTTCACACCTATTGCGGTGATAAAGCGGGTGGAGTTTTTCACCATTTGAAATGTCTCTTCGCCGAAAAGTGTGAATCGGTTGGAGAGATTAAATTCCACACCACAACCTGCATTAAAACCGAAATTGTTTTTGTTTCCCTCTTCCTTGCCACTATTCACATAAGCAAGGCCTGCCATCGGGTAGAAGTCAAAACCAGAATTGGTGTCAATCACATACTCAACATTCACATTCAAGTTGGTAAAGTGACCCTTGCTGCCGTTTGCAAATGAGTAGATAAACTCTGGAGCAACACGGATATGGTCGAATAGTTCATATTCAAGTTGAAAACCCACACCCGAGCATCCACCTTTTGTTGAGATGTTGTATTCAGCACCAACCGACATCTTCGAATTGTTGTTGCTCGCATAAGAACTTACAGTCGCCAATAAGATGGCTGCGAGTAAGATGACAATCTTTTTCATAACAAAAATGTATTTGTAGTCAATTAATAATTACTATTTGTATCACTGTTTGCATCCACATTGCGTGGCGCTAATTATTTCTTCTGCACATCAGTGTTTTCGTCACTAATCTTTGGCTCGTATTTATTTAGGCGCACTTTCATCTCATCAAAGCCCTGACCGAACACGCTGTTGGTCGACGCCATCGAAATAAATGCATTCGGGTCGATGCGCTTGATAATGCGCTGCACATTGATACTCTCGTATCTGCGGCACACCACCAACAGCATTTTCACATCGCGCTTGCTATACCAGCCGGTGCCGTGAATGAGCGTGCAGCCACGGTTGGCCTCGTTGTTGATGGCGTTGGCTATGTCGAGCCAGTGCTCACTGAAAATGAGGAACTGAACTCCTTGCACACGATTGTTGATGGCCATGTCGGCTGCCACAGAGTTGATGACAAGGAACACGTAGCCAAACAGTGTGCTGTCCACCTTATGAAAGAAAAAGTACGACGAGGTGATGATGAGCAAATCGCAATAAAGCATCATGCGTCCAAACGACACATTACTGTATTTGTTCACCATTGCGGCAATCACATCGGTGCCACCGCTGCTTCCGCCATGAGAGAATGTGATACCGAGTCCCACACCACAGAGCACTGCGCCTATCATAATGTTCATAAACGGCTGTTGTTCCACAAGTGGATGGGTGAAAATGGGGTTCATCACGCCCAGGAACACATTAAACAATGTAGCGCCAAAAATTGTGCGTACCACAAACTTGCGCCCTACTACGCGATAAGCTATAATCAGCAAAACCACATTGATGATATAGTTAGGCACTGCCACGTTGATGGTCTTTCCCGAAAGGAAATAAATGATTGTGGCAATACCCGTAACGCCACCAGTCACCACATTCTCCGGTATTATGAAGGCTGCGAAGCCAAAAGCGCACAAAAAGAGCCCAATCACAATCATTACATAATCTTGCGATTGTTTGAAGATATCACGTGCAGAGAGTTTCATATACCAGTGGTCATTATTACAGTGAAAAAAATCATTCAATAGGATATGCGAATTTAAGAAATTGTTTTGACATAGATAGATTTTTTTCAGCATTTTTTGTTGGCATACCATTCTTTTTTTGCATCTTTGCATTCAATATCAGCAAAGATATGGACAAACTACAAATCTGAATATTCTAAAAAAACAGACTATGACCAAATTTATTACTAAAATCCTAATTTCGGCTTTGGCTGTGGTGATGACATCCATGCTCCTCACCGATGTAACCTGTGAACCATGGTACGCAGCCATCCTGGTGGCCATCGTACTCGGTCTTATCAATGTCACCATCAAGCCTATCGTTAAGATTTTCTCGTTGCCAATCAACCTTATCACACTTGGCTTGTTTTCACTCGTTATCAACGGACTGATGGTGATGCTTTGCGCCCACCTTGTGGATGCTTTCACCATTCAAGGCACCACTTTGAGCGCTCTTGGCACGGCTATTATTTTCAGTGTTGTGCTTTCAGTGGTGAACTGGATACTGCACGCGCTCATCGACTGAACCCTACGACTACCGACTTCAGCAAAAATAATGGCGAGAATTGCATCAGCAATCCCCGCCATTTCCCTTTTCAGGAGTCTGTGTCATATTTATTATTATTCTTCTTCAAATTTGAGAGCGTTGCGCTCCGAGCTTTCAATACGTCGATTACGCCAACAGCGGCGGCACAATGCCACATACTTGTCGTCGCCACCAATTTCCACCTGATTACCATCTGTCACCACATCGCCATTGCTATCGATACGGGCATTGATAATAGTCTTTCTGCCACAAGAGCAGGTCGACTTGATTTCATCAATGCTATCGGCAAGCTCAAACAAGCGGAGCGACCCTTCAAACACATGCGACTGGAAGTCGGTACGCAATCCGTAGCACACCACATTCACGCCATAGTCGTCCACCACACGGGCCAACTGGTCGACCTGCGCAGTAGAAAGAAATTGCGCCTCATCCACCAGCACCCACGCTTTCACTTCAAGGGTGCGCTCAAATTCGCCTTTGAGGTATTCATAAAGGTCCATTTCTGGATAAATCCATGAGCATGTGCGCTCGATGCCAATGCGTGAGCGAATCACATTAGCGCTTTCACGATTGTCAATAATTGGCTTCATGCACAGATATTGCATCTTGCGCTCCTCAAAATTATAGGCTTGGGTGAGCAGCAAAGCTGTCTTTGCTGAGCCCATAGTGCCATAGCGAAAATATAGTTTTCCTTGTCCGTTCATGTGATGAATTATTGGTAATGCAAAGATAAGAAAATAAATACCTACTTTTTCAAAACACGCCAATTAAAGTTATTAACAACCTGTCAACAACCTGAATCTCAACCCACTGACATTTCTCGCTAAAATTCCGCAAAAACTAAAGAGAAAATTTGGCGGCATCGGGAGAAAGTCCTCACACTTTCACTTTCACGCAGATTTTGTTGAGAGCGCCTTCACCTATTATCGGTGCGTGGGCATCTTCTGGAGTCATGATGGCAAACTCTCCCGGATGAAGAGTCACATAAGCCATTGGTGCATCGGTGTAGAATGCGATGTCGCGGGTTTCGTCGTAAGCGTCGCGAACTTCTTTCAGATAATAAGTGGGCAAATAGCCTATCACCTCATCTTTGTCAACGGGCACATGGATGTCGATAAACTTGCGGTGCACTTCAAGCACTTGCACATCTTTCGCCTTCATTGTGGGCACTTCCACATTCGCCCACAACTCGCCTTCACGAAGCACTACTGGGCTCACACCTGAAGCATGGGCTGATGCGGCATTGGCGCGGAGCCACTCGAATGCTTCACGAAACAATGGATGCAAGCGTTCGATGGCTGCAGTGTCATTGAGTTTTCCTACTATCATATATTTTTAGTTATTTTCAAGATTGAATTCACCAAGCTTTTGAAGCGCCTTCTTTTGCAAGTTCTTCCACACTTTTTTAGCCTTTTTCTTCTTTACATCGTTAGATGTGGTCGTTAATTGTTTTGCGGTAAGATAGTTTTCGCTCACCACCTCACGCTCACCAGTATTGCGCGCAACACTGGCACAATCCTTGCCTATACAGTAGATGTCGTCATTTTGATAACGGAACACATATTTTGTGGATGTGGTGGTCCAGCTACCCATAGAAGCAAAAGTGGAAACTTCGAGCACAATATTGCCTTTTTTTGTGATGGATGGTATGGTGGTGACATCTATAGACTCATCCACACGAGCGGGAAGAATGGTATCGTACTTACGGAAAAGATGTTGCTTGCCATCAGCACCTGCTACATACACAACCAACACTGGCTGATTGAAATTGTCGCAAAAGCCATCTTCACGCTTGGTGATTTTCGTGCTGTCGTTCGGCGTGCACACAGCCACCATGTCGATGCGTCCATCACCATTGATGTCGCCCATCACAGCAGAATGCATCCAACCCTGTGGTTTCACATCGTCGATATCAGTCCCCGTTTGTTTGAATTGTTGCGCGCTAGCACACAAGGCGAAAAGCGAAATAGCAACAAAGAAAAATCTCTTCATATGATTCTATTATTTTTTGCAGAAAAACAAAAAAACCAAAAAGTTCATTAGGACATGGATAAGATTTTAGATTATCAGAGTGTCAGGATTTGCGCTATACCGGAGCGAGTATAGGGGTTCCTATGTGGGCGAGAGATAGCACAAATCATGCCTGTGAGAAACAAAATATTGCCATTTGTCCCTAATGTTTTTTTTGGTAAAAGGGCATGTCAAAACTTATTAGTTCAAAACATGCCCTTTGTCTCTTATATTATCGATTGATATTAATCAGCCTTTATGCCCACGATTTCTGGATCGATGAGAATACGACCACAGTATTCGCAAACGATAACTTTCTTGTGCATCTTGATTTCGCTTTGGCGCTGAGCAGGAATGCGGTTGAAGCAACCACCACATGCGTTACGAGAAACGTATACCAAACCGAGACCGTTGCGAGCATTCTTGCGAGTGCGCTTGAAAGCTGTGAGAAGGCGCTCGTCGTCAAACTTAGCTTCAAGTTTCTTAGCCTTTTCACGGAGCTTTTCTTCATCTTGCTTGGTTTCTGAGATGATTTCATCGAGTTCGCCCTTCTTTTCAGTAAGCACGTGAGTGCTGTCTTCGAGTTGAGCCTTAGCTGCTTCAAGGTTTGCGTTAATCACTTCAATTGCACGCTTCGCATCGTTGATTTTCTTTTCTGCGAGTTCGATGTTGAGGTGTTGATATTCAATTTCCTTGGTGAGGAAGTCGTATTCACGGTTGTTGCGCACATTGTCTTGGTCCTTGGTGTACTTGTCAATCATTGCAACAGCCTTGTCGGCAGCTTCACCTTGTTCCTTGATGGTGTTGTTGAGCGCTGAAATTTCTTCGTCATACTTTGCAACACGGGTTTGGAGACCTTCAATTTCGTCTTCAAGGTCCTGCACTTCGAGAGGAAGTTCGCCACGAAGAGTTTTGATGCGGTCCACTTCCGAGAGAATTGTCTGCAATTCGTAGAGCGCTTTCAAGCGTTCTTCAACATTGAGTTCTTTTTCTTTTGCCATAATATTTAAATGTATTTGATTTGATTATTTTCTTCTTTTGCAAATTTCACTTCAAAGTCGGGGTGCAGTGCGGCTATGATATCAGCGAAAATTTCTTTGGTGAACTGCTCACTCTCGTAATGGCCTATATCCGCCAGAATGATGCGTTCCTCATTGCCCTGGAATTCGTGATATTTCATATCGCCGGTCACATAGATGTCGGCACCACGGCTCATTGCCTTACCGGCCAAAAACGAGCCACTGCCGCCACACAGTGCCACACGCTTCACATCACGGTCGAGATTGCCACTGTAGCGAACGGTTACCACACCGAATGCCTCCTTCAATCTCCGCAGGAAGTCTTCAGCAGCCATCGGTTCCACATCGCCTATCACGCCCGAGCCACTATAGCGGTCGGCGTTTTCAAGCGGAATCACATCAAAAGCAGGCTCCTCGTAGGGATGTGCCGAGAGCATCGCCGAAATCACGGCTGAGCTTTTGGCCTTGTTCACCAGCACCTCAACTCTCACTTCTTCCTCCACATGGTCCTCGCCCACTTCGCCTGCAAATGGATTAGCACCGTCAAGAGCATGGAATCGGCCTTCACCTTCCACACGGTAACTACAACGGTCGTAGTCGCCCAAGCGTCCGGCACCCGCGCTCCACATAGCCTGCTCCACTTCGGCAGCTTGCGCCTTTGGAACGAACACCACGATTTTTCGAAGCGTGCCAACTTGAGGGTCGAGCACCTCCACATTCTGCATACCTAATTTTTCAGCCATCTTGTAGCTCACGCCGCCTTGAGCATTGTCGAGATTTGTGTGCGCACTGTAGATGCTCACACCATGACGAACAGCTTTCAGCACGATGCGCTCCACATAGTTGCGCCCCGTGAGTTTCTTGATTCCGTGAAAAATGAGTGGGTGATGTGAAATGATGAGATTTGCGCCACAGGATATGGCCTCATCTACAATAGACTCTCTGACGTCGGTACATAGTACCACGCCTGTTATCACACTGTCGGGGTCGCCTACTTGCATTCCTGCATTATCATAGCTCTCTTGCAGATAAAGAGGTGCGACCGTCTCGATAGCGGAAGCTATTTCCTTAACTTTCATGAATTGCACTGCAAAGTTACAAAATAATTTTCAAAACCGTGCACAGATATCTATTAAGTATAAAATAAAAAATCCAAATCTTCCCCACCCTCTAACTTCCAACATCTAATCTCTAACTTCTCCTTCACGCCTTGCGGGTGATAAGCAGCACCTGTGTACCATCAGCGAATGTGGTTGCAAAAAGATAACGGTCGCCACCGTCGCGCACTTTCAGGCGTTTTTTCAGTTCGTCGGCAGAGAGGCGGAAATTTCTTGTAGCCACATTCATCTGCTTATATTGCTTTGCCACGGCTTTTATCTCTTTGCCGGCAAAAGGCACAATCCCCTCTATCACGAATTTGCGCCCAGGAAAATCAGCCACCAAGGCATCGCTGAAATACAAATGCGAATTCTTCGCCACCTGCTTCAGCGCAAACCCACTGCACAAGGCAGAATAGGCTCCGATTTTCATCACACTTGCATTAGGCTCATAGAGATATTGACCAGTTTCCGGACATCCATAATTGCCAATTTCCGACAATGCGCTTGCTTGCACAGAAAATTGCTGCGAAGTATTGCCCGATTCATAATTGATGGCATGAAGAGTCACCTCAGCTTGCTCTTTGCCAAAATCCGACAAAAACAGCAGCTCCTTGCACTCGTTCTTCACGCTCACAGCCCACACATCGGTCAGATGTGGAGCCAGGTCGCGCATCGATTGCGTTACATCCACCATCGGCGACGCCTTGATGTAGAGCCGATGGGCATGCTGCTTGATAACGGGCAACAGCGACAACACATCTGGGGCACAGTCAGCAAGACCATACAGACGTGCGCCACCATCGCCACGGCGTGCGGGGTCAATAAAAATGGCATCAAAATGCTCATCAGTGCTTTTCAACCATTCCACCGAGTCGGCATTCAGCACCGTGAAATCATAGTTGTGGGCTCCTGCAGCGGCAATGTCTTCATCAAGTTCAATCGCTTTAAGCGATGCAACACGCTGAGAAATATAATAGGAATCCACGCCGAGGCCCATCGTCATATCAAGCACACGGTCAGTAGCGCCAAAAAGCGAAGCGTGAAATTCCGCCACCCATTGGTGCGTACACTGTTCGGCGCTGATAGCCTTCGGAAAAAGGAAATCGCGGCGTTGGAGCAGTTGGGGGATTTTATTCTTCGCCTTCTTCCGGCATTCAATCTGCATCACGGCAAAGCGCTTGTCGAAGGGCAAGTCGGGCTCGCTCTTCAACATCAGTTTCAGCGTGTCGGCTCCAGCATTCCGCTCCACATACCCCCACATCGCCTCCGAAACATTACGCTTATCTATCGCCATAATCGAGATTTGAATGAAATATGGGGGAGCTAATTCGATAGTTCCCCCATAGCATATTACTGTTTTGAATTATTTCTTTGTCACTGCATCCACACGAGCTTGGTCAATTTCGAGGTAGAGTTCATCGAGCTGACCAGGTTCAAGGTTGCTTGGAGCATCGAGCATCACATCGCGGCCACTGTTGTTCTTTGGGAATGCGATACAGTCGCGGATGCTGTCGAGGCCGGCCATAATCGACACGAAGCGGTCGAGACCGAATGCCAAACCTGCGTGAGGTGGCGCACCATATTTGAAGGCATTGATAAGGAAGCCGAATTGTGCTTCAGCACGTTCTGGAGTGAAGCCCAAAATCTTAAACATCTTTTCTTGCAGCTTGCCATCGTGGATACGAAGACTACCGCCACCAAGTTCCACACCATTACATACGAAGTCGTAAGCCACGGCACGCACTTGCTCAGGATGTTCTTCCAGCAATGGAATATCGTCAGGATTTGGCAAAGTGAATGGGTGGTGAGTGGCCATAAGGCGTTGTTCTTCATCGCTCCATTCAAAGAGTGGGAAGTCCACAATCCAGAGACACTTGAAGGTGTCTTTGTCGCGAAGACCGAGACGGTCGCCCATCTCGAGGCGGAGTGTGCAAAGCTGAGTGCGGGTCTTGTTGGCCTTGTCGCCGCTGAGAATGAGCACGAGGTCGCCGTCCTTTGCACCCATCTTTTCCTTCACTTCAGCGAGGTCTTCAGGTGTATAGAATTTGTCCACGCTGCTCTTCACAGTGCCGTCGGCATTATACTTAATGTACACGAGCCCCTTTGCACCCACTTGTGGACGCTTCACGAAGTCGGTAAGTTGGTCGAGTTGCTTACGAGTGTAGTCAGCACATCCAGGCACGCAGATACCGCCGATGTATTCAGCACTGTCGAATACGGTGAATTTGCCTTTCTTAAGCACGTCCATCAATTCCACGAATTCCATGCCGAAACGCACGTCTGGCTTATCGCTACCGAAGCGGCGCATAGCCTCGTGCCAAGTCATTTGTTCGAGCTTTGGAATTTCCACACCGCGGATTTCCTTAAACAAGTGACGAGCCATTGACTCAAACACTTCAAGCACGTCTTCCTGGTTTGCAAAACTCATTTCGCAGTCAATTTGAGTGAATTCTGGTTGACGGTCGGCACGAAGATCTTCGTCGCGGAAGCATTTCGCAATTTGGAAATAGCGGTCGAAACCAGCCACCATCAGCAATTGCTTCAAAGTTTGAGGACTCTGTGGCAATGCATAGAACTGACCAGGATTCATGCGAGAAGGAACCACGAAGTCGCGTGCACCTTCAGGGGTAGACCCAATCAGAATTGGGGTTTCCACTTCAATGAAGTCGCGAGAATCGAGGAAGTTGCGAATAAGGATGGTCATACGGTGACGCAATTCAAGATTTGCACGAACAGAATTGCGGCGCAAATCAAGATAACGGTATTTCATGCGGATATCGTCGCCGCCATCGGTATTGTCTTCAATAGTGAAAGGAGGAGTCAAACTCTCGCTCAGCACATTGAGTTCGCTGGCTATGATTTCAATGTCGCCAGTTGGCATCTTTGCGTTCTTGCTTGAGCGTTCTGCCACTTCACCCTTCACTTGAATCACAAATTCGCGACCAAGGTGGTTGGCGCGTTCTGTGAGTTCGGCGTCGTTTTCGTTGTTAAACACGATTTGTGTGATACCATAACGGTCACGCAGGTCAACGAATGTCATACCACCCATCTTGCGGGTGCGCTGTACCCAACCTGCCAAGGTCACAACTTCGCCCACATTTTCGATACGAAGTTCACCACATTTCTTTGTTCTGTACATATTCGTGAAATATATAGTTGTTTTTTATTATTCTTGTATTCAAACATACAAAATTAATACTTTCCTCGCACAATTAGCCGATAAAATCAAAAAAAACTGCATCAATCAGTGTGCAAAGACAGGAAAAAACAAAAAAAACGCATTTTTTTCGCAAAAATGTTTGCAAGTTCAAAAAAAAGCTGTACCTTTGCATCGCAATTCCGAAAAGGATATGCAATTCGGGGTGTAGCGCAGTTGGTTAGCGCACCTGCTTTGGGAGCAGGGGGTCCCCAGTTCGAGTCCGGGTACCCCGACAAAAGCCACTCATTACGAGTGGCTTTGTTGTTTATATACCCCACCAATCAGTCCGAGAACTCCAGAGTGCCTCAGAGTGCTCCGGTTACACCAAATGCTGGGCACACACATTATAATATAAAGAAAGCCGCCACCCACGCAAAACCGGGGCAGCGGCAACTTGTATCTCACATATTGTAATGCGCTTTATTCTTCTGGAGCAAACATTGGGTCCCAAGCTGGGAGCATGATTGGTTTTTGCTTGAGCAATTTCGCAACACTCTCAGGCACGTATTGCTTATTCACCACAAAGCGGAACATATATTCGTTGAACCACTCATCAGTCATGATGTAATTGCCCTTGAAGCCATTTTCCACACCCCAACTATTCTCCACCATCCACTTGGTTGGAGCCGAAGTGACTTTATCAAGGTCTACGGCAATCAGCGTCATGGCGTGGCTTGAAGCACTTGCATGGGTGATGATGCGTTCCTTCTTGTTCATTGTCATCGACACACCCAGCAGACTCTCATAATCGAAGTTCTTCAAGTCCATCACGCCCTTTTGACGATTAAGGAACTTGTTCACATCGCAAGAAATATACATCGCTGTGCTGTCTTTGAGCGATTCAATGAGCATAGGCTTCACTTCATCGTTTGGCAAATTCACATACACCCAGTCGTGGCCGTCGTAAGTATGGCGGTCAAATTCTATTTGATACACTTTATAATACTCACGCGATGGGTCGTTCATCACCAACACGTAGTCGTTATTGAGGTCGTAGCCCCATAGCTTCTGGTAGAACGACATCGGGGTATATTTTTCTGTGCTCACCACTTCGCCCTTGCTATTGCGCTGGCTCCACGTGAATTCTGTGGGAGGCACACCGTAAGCAAGCGTGAGAATGTGATACACCTTGCCCAGCATTTCCACCTTCTTTTCTTCAAGAGCCTTCACCGAGGCCCCCTTTTCTCCCATTTCGCGAAGGCGCAAGCCCATTTCGCGAAGCACATTCTTCAGCTGCGCATTGAATTGCGAAGTGGAGTTTGCAGTTAGAGTTTCGGGCATAGCCTCACGAGGCACCACGCCATATTTCATCACCAAGTCGGCCACACCCGTAAAAGTGCCGCCGTCGCTCACCGGGTGAGTAAACAGCCAGTCCACCAGTCGGTCGTCAATTGCCTTTTTGCGGGTGTCGATCACACTTTGCAAAAACAGGTTACTCTTCTCAAGCTGGTCATAGAAAAACAAATACGCCTCCGACATTTCCAGACTTGGCAGCCCATGCTTTGCCATAGCCTTCGAGCGAAGCATATTCATGCCCGTAAACAGCCAGCAGCGACCGCTTTGCTTCTGGTTGGTGATGCCCTTTGTAGGTACACGATAGGTAAAATCCTGGTCAACGGGATTCATCGATTCCACAGTGGTGGCCAAATTGTTGAGCGGGGTTGAAGCCATCGCATTACGCACGGCCTTGTCGACTGCCGATTGCGTATCGGCTTGCTTCATCTTTGCCAACACATCGGGAGTGATAGCACTCTGCGCCATAGCAGCGCCACATCCCATAGCAAGGACTGCAAGTGAAAGAATAGTTTTTTTCATAATCATCTGAATTTTATTTCTCCACAAAGATACAGATTTATTTTCACCCCCGAAAGCCTGGATAATCGCAAAGAGAACATTAATAATTATTCCACCGTCCGCAAATAGCAAAATCCACAATTATGCTCACATCCAAAATAGTTATCCCAGCAAGTCGAAAGCGCCATTTATTCAAATTTTACCGGACAACAATAATTTTATAAACAGAACAGACCTTCGCCCCATTCTGGGCACATCCAAAAACACAGCAGCTACATCGCTCATAGTTATATAGAGCATGTAGCTGCTGTAAATTGTATTCAGTGAACGAACTTCTTCGTTAGAAGACGATTTTTACTGTTTTGGTTGTGCCATCAGTGTAAGTAGTAACCACGATGTTCACGCCAGCGAAAGGATAGTTAGCCGACATACCCAGAGCATTCACATACTTAACTGAGCTGATAGTCTGTCCGACAACGTCCTCAACACCAGTAACAATATGACTTGCTGCACTACCGTTGCCACTTGCTTTTGATTCCACCTTTGTGCCATCAGCATAGACTGCTGTAACACGGAATTGCCAATTCATGGGATCCATAAGGTCAGCAGGTGCGCCTTCAACATTAGGGAAGTAGAAGCTTGCTACGCAAGGGTTGCCCACATAATCCCTTAAAACGTATCTACCCTTATGGTCAAAGTCAAAGTCACCAGGAACAATAGCGCCATCGGTCACATTGAAGTTTGTGTCTGCGCCGCCATTGGTTCCCATGAGCCAAGAGAAAGAGTCTGCAACATATTTTTGATGAGCGATGTCGATATCGTCCTTGTCACCTTGAACGTCGGGGAGGCTGTGCCATGTGCCTTCTTCCATTCCGGGTGCCCAGTATTCAATCACATAGTAAGAAACTGGATTATTTTCAACATCTGCAGGTTCGTTAAAGTCGATGTCGAAACGCACACCATACTTGTCGTTCTTTTCTGCATATACAGTAACATCTGGTGCCTTTGGTTCATAATCGTGGATATCCACATCCTGCTTAGTGTCGCTGTTAACAACAACACCTGTGTGGGTGTTCTCATACTGAACTGTTACTTCAGCAGTATAGTTCTCATTGCGGTTGAAACCACCATTGAGGCCACTACCTACCAAGCACTCAGCTTTGCTGTGGTCAACTGTATAGTACAAGTTGCCGTCTTTATCCTTCTTCCAGTTAGGGTCGTTGTCGGTTGCGCCCTCCTTATAAGGCTTCACATTCTCCTGGTAAACGATGTTACCATCCTTGTCGCGAAGGGTGTAGAGATAATTTTCAATCTCATAGTCGTTCAGACCGCTGGTGCTGCCCACTTCCACTGCAGGGAAGGTTGAGGTGCCAACGAACTTCTCGATTTCCTTACCATCGTCGGTGAGCTTGGTTTCAATGTTCAGTTCTGGCTGAGAAGCGGGGAACTCATCTGCCACATAGAGCGCATACTTGGCAATGCGTGTGCAGGGAACATATTGATAGATATATACACATGGCTTATTTTCACCATCCACGTTGATTGTGCCATTCTCGGCAAACAGCCAGTTACCAGAAGAGAAGGTTAGACCAAGCTCAGAAGCTTCAGCCTGATTCACTGTCATCACAGGTACAAGATTATCAAGGGCTGCCTGATCCACATCGATTGCATTGAAGTTATCGCCAACGCGGTTAGCCATAGCGATTTCAAACGAACCATGTGCACGTGAAGTGTTACCCATACCAGTAATCAGCAGAAGCTGATCGTTAAACTTGATAGTTGTTCCGCCAGTGTTGTTGACACGAGAACTTTCATTGCGGATCTTGCGACTTCTGTAATTACCGTTATTCTTGTCTACCTGAGCGTATGCATTTGAACGAACCTGATGCACGAGTTCGCCCATGTTATCGCCCGTAGCCTCGCGGCCTGCGATAGGGAACAAGTAGTTCTCATTCTCCACCTGAGGTATGAAATCTGGCTTATCATACCAGCTTGCTACCGTGGTTGCGCTACCAGCTGATTGTGGAACTTTATACACTGAGAGCAGACGTGAGTTACCGTAAGCCACATAAAGGCGACCTGTGCCAGCGGCAACATTACCACTCATGCGGAAATAGTCGGCACGACCATCAACATATAAATTATTATCGTTAGTAACGTGGGCAGAGTTTGACTTTTCAGTGTCGTGAATATTTTGTCTTAAGTCTGGCATTTGTACCGTATATGAGCCAGACCAATCACCTGAACCTTGTATTGATTTGGGATATACTCTCATCTCGCTCAAGTCGTAAGCAAAGTTTGCACCACTTGCAGTGCCGCCTAATTTCCCCCTGCCATTTGAACGGACAATGATGTTACCAGCTTCATCAGTCGCAATACCTACTGAAGTGCCAGCGCCATTCTCTGTGAGCTTGTGTGAAGTTGCATAAGTACCTGTTGACAGATTCTGCATAGCGGCATCCTCGACAACCAGAACACTTGCATCTTCCTTGCGAATGATATTCCATTTACCATTGTAGAATGCGCCCTGACGATAATCGGCAGCAGTGCCCCAACTTAAATTAGCAAAGTCACCGGGAAGCCCCTTCTGACCAGGAACCAGTTCCTTGCCACTGCCAATGCGATTGTTATAGATAGTTTGGAGTTTGAACTGGCTCTTGAGCGAAGACTTGCGAGCCACATTCACTTCACGATTAGCAGTTTCCACTGTATTATTGTAGCCTGGACACCTACCCACAATTTTATATGTGTGCGTACCTTCGGTCACATTGTTATGAACGAACGCTGTGGTTTGCAAGTTTTGTGCAACGAGCTTACCGTCGCAATACACATCATAATTGATAGGGTCTGTATTACCTTCAGCCTTATTCCTCCATGTCAATTCCACCATCTGGTAACCATCGTATGACTTAGGATTAGCATTCCACTCAATGCCGTTGAGGATTATCTCATCAACAACAATTTTCCACTTCTGGGCGGCGCCACTATTGCCATACCACCCCTGAATATTGGTGCCATTAGAAAAATTAGCGCCACTGACATCAAGGAAGAGGCCATTCTTATTGATGATGTAATAGTTACCATTACCAGCGTCTCTCAACGCCCACTGCGAACCATCGGATTCTGTTTCCCAAAGTTGCACGTTTGTACCAGTTTTGAAATCATTACCCGATACGTTGAGTTCCTTATTTGCAAGCTTGTTTTTGATAGTATAGAAGCCCCCGCCTTTATATGTGAGCGTCCACTTCTGGTTAGGGTAGCCACCGAAAGTTTGAAGGTTTACATTTGTGCCATTATCAGCGCCATCATTCTCGCCACCTATGCCCAAACTCTCATCATGTGCCGACAAAATACGATAGTTGCCATCAGCAACAGGGTTAGTGTCATCAACAGGCATCAGTATCCACTTCTGAGAATCAGCCTTGTTATCCCAAGCGTGAAGCAGTTCTCCATTGGCCATGTTGCCGTTATTTACATCTATGTAACGGTCATAATCAGTAGTTTTGATAAAGTACACACCACTGTTAGCTGTGCCAGTTTCTACTAAAGTCCATGTATTAGCCCATTCTTTAGTAGCAGTAGTTTGTAGTTTACAATCGTTAGCATTACCTTTGCCTTCAAAAGTCACATAAAGATTTGGAGCATGCACAGGGGTAACATAATACGTACCATCGGGGTTTGCAGTAAATCTAAACTTTTGGTTATTGCCACCACCATATTCCCACAAATGAAGTTTGGTACCCGCTGTTGTTCCACTACCTGAAACATCCAAACCAAATTTGGTATCGCAGTAGCTGGCAATGCGGTAGACGCCGTTAGGCAAAGCTGCTGATGCTGGCAGGGATGTGCCCAACAGCATCAAGAGGGTTAAGAAATAGTTGAAAATTCTTTTCATTTTAAATAATTTGATTTTTTATATAGCCTTAATTCCGCAACACTATAGTTTAACATTATTTATAAGTGCCTGAGCAAC